>JAHEQB010000019.1 GCA_019561555.1 Methanothermococcus sp. SCGC AD-155-C09 | reverse complement strand
AAGTTATTTTAATTTTATTTATTTTTAATTTTTTTTAATTATTTTTATTTTTTTATATTTTAGATTATAGTTTAAATTAGTCCTTAAATATATTTTTAATTTTTATTTTTTTATTTTATTTTTTAATTATTTTTTATTATTTTTAATAATTTTTATAGATTCTTTTGAATCAGGTTTTTTACTTACTACAAATAATTTCTTTAGAACCATAATTACTTATTGCTTATGTAATCAAATAATTCCAAGGCATCATCTATTTCCTCCAATCTCTTTATATTTATGGCTTTTACATAATTTATGTTATTAACATCTTCTTTCTCTAAGACCAATAATGAACTACTATTCAATATACTTGACAATCGATTTACAATAAACATCTTTTTCTTAGTTTCCTCAGTCTCCCTTTCCTCTATATTTGTTAGCAGTAGGGGATTGTTGGATAGGCCCCCTTCACCGTACTCTTCAACAGTGGTAGATTCAATACCCTCTTTTTCTACAACAGCATCAAATGGAGCCCTTTTAGTTTCAGTTATGTTGAATCCCAACTGATTAAATAGATCCATAACATATAATTTAAAATCCTCCTCCTCTTCAACATGCCCCTCTTCTTTAAATTTATTATCATTTCTGGAACATATTTCTTTTTCTATTTTTTCATTGAGATCAGCATCTAATTCCAAAGGAATATCCCTTATAAGGGGGACATCTAAGTATTCCTCTATCTTTAGGGCTACCTCTATAGTTGGATTGGCCATATTTTGCTCATACTTATATATCATCTTTCTTGAAACATTTGAATACTCTGCTAACTCCCCAATTGATATATTTAACTTTTCTCGAACAGTTCTCAATCTATTACCATCAATATTTACAAAGAACCCTCCCCGTCCAGCATATACAATTGGAGGGCTTCCCTTTAAGTATAATTCAAATGTTTTTAGAGTTATAGATTTTATACTGTGTCTTTCATATACCACCCCATCCTCCATAGGGAGGTTTCTCGTTCTAAGTCCAATTAACAATGGTGTGGCATTTAATATCTTGGATATCTTTATAAGTTCCATTGATTGTTCATTACTTAAACTATCTATGTTTTTTAATATTTTTATTAAATACTTTATACTATTTCTTCTGGCAAGTATATCAAAACATGATCTACCAAATGTCTGTGATACTATAAAATTGAATCTCTGTAGCATAGCAATACATTCTGATATAATAATCTCTCTCATGATCATCATCCCTCCTATAATTATATGATTTATACATTAAATTTTATTAATATACATAATATTATTATATATAATTATCAATATTTATAAATTATTATAATCTTTGGTGAATCCCAATGATGGAACTTAGGGGAAAATCTATTAAGGATGTTATGGAAAAATTAAAGAACATTGACATTAAAAATGAAGAAGAAATATATATCAACACTGAATTATCAAAGGACTTAATTATATACCTATTGGAAAATTCCAATGTGGATACAATATATCTACCAATTTCCAAGTACAATCGTACAAATAAAAAGATTATTAAGGCCTTGGAAGATATTGGATTAGGTGTTAAACCCTTAGAGGTAAAGACTGGAAGGCCCTCTAAGAATGAAGATATAGTTTCTAACCATCTTGATAAAAAACCATTGGAAATCTCAAAAATAACTGGAATAAACCCAAAGACCGTTGAATATCATTATTACAAACTTAAAAAAATAAAAAAATAAAAAATTAACCTTAGTTCCCATCACCTATTAAGGATAGAAATTAAAAGAGTATCAAACTAAGAATAATCTTAACAAATAGACCCCTTCTACTTACGGCCTGTATATATATCAATCTGAAATTATCTACAACTGAGAAAAATGTTAATTTTCTTTTTCAATTTAGAGAGGAACCTGTAGTACTCCTGTTCCTTATAACCCTCTATCATGTTCTCTCTTTTCACTGCAATGAATGTAACATCCTATTTCTTCATTTTTTTAGAGAACTCCCTGCTCAATGTATCCATTATCTCCTATGATAGTTTCTTCTTTTAACCTTTTAGTAAAATACTTTTTTCCTTGAGAATAGTTAATATGTTTTTTTCCAGTACTTATGTAAAGTAATTTATTATATCTAATCTTAGGAAACAATTTCTCTTCAATAAAATTAGGATTATTATTATAAAAGCCTAAATTAATTTAAGTTAGATAAATTTAAAGTATTTCTTTTATTAATAAATTATTTTTTTATTTTAATTATATATAGATTTATAGGTTTATATAATCATATACTCGGTTATAATCTTAAAATAAAAAAATAAAATGTTCAATTAAATAAAAATAATAAAAAAATAAATAAAGATAAATACCTTAAGCGCCTATCCTGACTAATATAAATTTTTGTAATTTCAATACTATTAAAAGATCACTGCTCTCAGTGCTTAAGGTATAAAAAAGATAAAATAGAATTTTTACTTTTTTAATGTTTATATTTTTTAAAATATTTATTATTTTTATATTATCTAATTTTTAATTATTTTTTATTTTTTATATGTTTTTTATTGATTTTTATTTTAATGAACAATAAAATAATAAATTAAAAAAATTATTTTCTCAAATCTGGATTACTATCTACGGAGATATATAACTGTCCCTTTGGTTTAGTTAGACAGTAATCACCAGAATATTTATAGAACTTGCCCTCTACCTTAACTCCTTCATCCTTTTTTCTTATTTTTATAACAGGATCTTCAACAATACCCTCAAATTTAAAGGTAGGCAATACATTCCCTACTTTACCCTTTACTACTATGGCTCCCTTTATCATTTCTCCCCCTATTCTATCTCCAACATCTCCATCAATTATTATTATGCCCCCACTTAAATGAATCCCAGTAAGGGATTTGGCACTTCCCTTTACATGAATAACACCATTGGTCATGTGCTCCCCAATTTCATGGCCTGCATCTCCCTCTACAATTAGGGTACCTCCAGACATACCTTTATATCCCCCCCTATATGTTGAGCCTAAATAATCCTCAGCATTTCCCTTTATAATTATTTCTCCACCTTTCATACCCTGTCCTGCCCAATTATCTGCATTTCCATTTACCACTATTTTGCCCCCCTTCATTTCAACACCAAGGTGCATTCCAGCATCCCCTTCAACTACAATCTCTCCAGTGGTCATACCTTCCCCAATCCTCTTTAACTTGGCAGATGAATTCTTTACTGTCATTTTTGGGATTTCACTATCCTTTAATTCCACATCAAATATATCTCCTATTTTAATTCTTGCCCTTCCCTGAGGGATCTCTATATTTTTTATATCCTCTTCACTCATATCCTGAATTTTTTCAGGTAATATAGCATCCAATTCCACAGGAACTGTTATATCCTCTTTAAGTGTAAGTATAAGTTCCATTCTATCACCTAATAGTAATACTAAAAGTTATCTTCATTATTAATGTATTTTTATATAATTAGTAAAATATGAGGATTAGATTATTTTAAAAAATTTAAAAAATATTTTTTTTAAATAAATTATTATATTTTCCATAATTCTATTAACTTATATCTGTGGCATCTATGTTAATACTTCTCCAACTTCTCGCCAATTCATTGGGAACAGGGTAGTTATCCATCTGAATTGTATAGTCCCTTTTGAACCTCTCCTTTAAATCTTTCATAAGTTCTTTTTCAAGTTCCTCATTTATTTTAACATTTACATGGATGGTATCTCCAAATACCTCTTTAACAACACTTCCATCCTTAACTACCATCTTTCCATTTTTAAAGGTATATTTTGCATATCTAAATGCCTTTTCAATGGTATTTGCATCCTTCTCTTCAGGATCTATATCATAAACTGCAATATCCGCAATGGCTCCAACACCTAAGTGTCCCCTCTCCAAACTTAATCCCAATGCCTTGGCAGGATTGGCTCTTGATATTTTTGCTACCTCATACATGGTATATTCCTTATCGCAATCTCCAACAGAGGATCTTGCTTTGGCCCATTTATGAACTTTCTCATTTAACCAGTAATCCCTATACTTCTTACTCATTAGCCATGCAATTATTCTTGAATATCTTATAAATGGCCCTCCATTTGGATGGTCTGTTGTTAAAAGTACCTTATCAGTATCTGTGTTTAAGAATATATCCAATCCAATTGCCCATTGAACTGAATACACTGGACCCTTTGGAGAGTAGTGGAAGGGCACTACTCCAGAACCTGTCTCCAATTCTACATCACAGTTTGCCCACTTATTACCTGTTGACATATGGAGATCATACTCCATTGGACCATCGGCAGTCATGGTGGTAGTTTCATCAAGGGTTATCTGCCCAACATCTATAGTTATATGGTTTGATTTATTAATATGCTCTGCAATTTCAACACCCCTACTTTCAAAGTCCCTCCAGGAGGTTCCCCCATAGGAGTGGAATTGTAAATGGGCATTATGATATATAGTTTCCCTTTTACCATATTTAGGCTTTGGTTCAATATCTTTGGCACAATCCATGGTCTCTATGGTGGTTTTCCAATTACCAGGATGTCCAAGATCATTAGGATGGACATGCACTGAATGAGGAAGGCCCAACATTTCATTTACTATGGTCAATCCCCTTACAATTTCCCTTCCTGTTATATTAAAGTATGGGTTAGGATCATCAAGTCCATGGACATTTTTTCCCCAACCCCAGGCCTCAGTTCCCCCAGGGTTTACAATTTTTATAGCAAATCCCTTTGAGGCATTTAAAACCCAGGCCACATAGGCTGCACATAATTCATAATTTCCTTCCTTTAAGTAATCCATTACAATCCAATTATTACCAAATAATGTCAAGGCCCCCTTATCTACCTGAGGGGTATCTACAAATTCTTCATGAACGTGTTTTGCCTTTAGTGGTGGCATGGCTGCCTCAAATGCTGTAGTGTATCCCATTTCAGAGTATTCATAACCTGTCTTATAGGTTGTAGGGATTGAAAATCCAGTTCCTATTTTAAATCCTTTTTTATTATATATATCTAGATAACTATCTTCAGGTCTCATTATTCTTCCAGTATTTACCTTTGGACCTGCAATATGGGTATGGGGATCTATACCTCCAGGCATTACAACACATCCACTAACATCTATTTCCTTAGCCTCATTTGAAACAGATTCCACTATTACCCCATCCCTTACACAAATATCCATTTTCTCTCCATCAATATTATTCAAAGGATCAAATACAATTCCATTTTTTATTATATATTCCATGAAATCACCTCAAGGTTTTGCCATTTATTTTATTATTTTATTTCAAGTACCTTTTCATAAGTTCAGCCATTGTGGGAACTTCCTCATCAACCTTTATTATTTCCACATCCAATGGCCCCTTATAGGCAGGCATTGCAGTACTATCTGTTTCTGGAGATACTACACAGTTTGCCCAGGGTCCCAATGGGATATAGGCCATACCCTCAGGCATAGGCTCCCCTGCCTTTTTTAAATACACTACAACATCTCCATATTTAGAGATTACCTTTACAACATCTCCCTCTTTAAATCCTGCCTTTTTCATATCCTCCTCATTTAAATAGCATACACCTGCTGCTTTTCTATACAACTCAAGATTTTTACCTGCCTCTATGGCTTCTCCCTGCCATATTGTTCTACCTGTATTTATGTAGAATTTCATAGAATCACCTAAAAACTTTTTTTATTTTACAATAACTAATTTTATGGCATCTGCAGGGCAAACCTCAATACATGCTCCACATCCCCCGCATAAATCACCATTAAGTATGGTCACTACTCCATTCATAACCCTTGTAACCATCTTACTTTCATCCTCAGGGCCTTTACCTCCAAATACACCTGAATCCTTTGCATTTACAGGACATGCTATTACACAATTTCCACATCCATGGCACCTTTCTGGATACACTTCCAACTTATAAAGCATTTAATCACCCATGTGAGTTTAAGATATTTTATATTGCTTATTATGATTTTTAATTAATATTAATCTCATTTTAAATTAACTTATTTTAATAATTTTTTATAATTCCTTTTAATAATTTATTTTTAATTTTAATAGTATTTTTTTAATTTATTGATTTTAATTTTTTTTAATTTTAATTATATTTTAATTTTAATTATATTTTAATTTTTTTATTTTTAATAATTTATAATTTCTTTTAATTATTATTTTATTTACTTTAATTTACAAGTCTTTTAAGGGCATTTTCCCAGGAGGGGATCTTTGATCCAATTGTATTTATTTTACTTCTCTTTACCTCTAACACATTAGCAGGACAGGCATTGACACATGCACCACATAGGATACACACTTCTGGATTTACTACCAATCTTGGGCCCTTTTTTCCCTGTCCCTCTGACTTTGGGAATGTTAATGCATTACATGGACATACTTCAATACAGGCCCGACAGCCATTACACTCATCCTCCTTTATGATTAATTCCCCTTCAAATGGCTTTTCCACTACTATTGCATTTACAGGACATATTTTTTCACACCAACTACATGAAACACAGGCCTCTTTATCAATAATTGTCTGACCCTTAATTTCCTTATATAGTTCTGGAATTTTTATTCTCTTTGCAAATGGACACTTATAACATACCACCTCTATGGCCTCATGGGGACATGCCTTTTCACATACCTTACAATATACACAGGCATCTGTATCTACTACAATGTCATTATATGGATTTAGACTTAATGGGTTTAGGTCATTTTTTATAAGTTCTATGGCATCAGCAGGACAGTACTCTGCACAGATACCACATAATACACAGATATCCTTATTAATGGATATTTCCCCTAAAACTAAGGTTTTTCTTTCAGGGAGTTCCCTTTCAACAGATATGGCCTCTTGAGGACATACCATCTCACACTGCTTACATAAAACACAGGTTTCCTGATTTAAGGTTATATCCTTTTTAACCTTTAAATACTGTGGAAGTTCCCTTATGGATTCACCATCTATTTCCAAATCCATGGCATTAAATGGACATGAGGATGCACAGATACCACATAATACACATCTATTATTATCTATATCTAACTTTGGGGCCTCAATAATTCCTTTGAATATGGCCCCCAATGGACCCATTTCAATTGCCTCAACTGGACAGACATCCTTACAAATACCACATCCAATACACTGCTCATCCATCCAATTTAAAACTCTCTTTTCAGCGGATCCTTCCCTTATTATTTTAATATTACCATTGCATACTTCTTTTTCTGTATTGATTGCCATTTTATTCCTCCAATTTATTTGGTAAGGCTTTTAATATTAAAGCATCTGTTTGGCAGGTGGATATGCAATTTCCACATAACTTACATTTATCATTATCTATATTTATTCGATAATTAGAATCTTTATAAATAGCATTGTATGGACATTCTAAACACCCACCACAGAGAATACATCTATCTGGATCAACTTGGATTTTAGCATTGTATAGTTCCTTTATGATTTTGGATGTGATCTCCCTGTCATCACTTAATGAGTTTATGATTTTAATGGCATAATTAACTGGCAGTTTTATAATCTCTTCTGAAACCCTTATTACTCTTTTTGATGGATGTCTTCCATGTAAATAGTGAGAAACTATTGATCTATCCATATTTAGATACTCTGCTATCTCTTTTTGTAGTTTTCCCTTTTTTCTTAGATTCACTGCCACTATTGCTTTGATTCCAGATAGAATACGGTCTGGCATAATGTCATCACTACATAATGTTAATCAATATCAACTTTATTTTGATAATATATATGATTTACCTCTAACAAAAAATCGTAAGGTATATATACTATTGTTAGTATTGCTAACAATTAAATATTAGAATGTATTAATATATAGAATTAAACTCTATCTATTTTTTTAAATTATTTTTAATTATTATTAATACAAAATCCATAATTAACATTTCCATAATCCACAATGATCTTAAATGATTAATCATTACAAATTTTGGACAACCATGACCACATCATGGCGAGGAAAATAGCAAAGGGTACAACAAACCTATTATTTTATTAATATTTTATTTTAAATCCGAATATAGATCCATTTATATAACTTATTTTAGTATTATTGAAATTATTGTTAATATACTAATACCATAGGCCAATATTTTTACTCTATTGTCCATCCTATAGGGTCTTTTTAAATCATTTGAAAAACCTTCAATTTCCTTAAACCTTTCTTCTTCATTTTTTAATAGTGGAATATCCAATTTAATGTTCATAATATCACCTTATTTAACTTTTATTTTATTATGTAAATACATTTTTTCTAATTATACTGTATAAAAACTACTATATATACCTTTTTGCTCATTATAAATCATGACAATTGTTTTTAATGAAAAATAATGACAGATATTTTCTTATTATCATTATTAACCATGATAAATTAAATTATAAAAAAATTAATAAATTATAAAAAATAATTAAAAATAAAATTTTTTGAAATATTATATATATATTGTTAAAATTATTATATATTGAAATATAAAATCTATTAAAAGATAAAGAGGATACAATATGAAAAACACAACCAACATGGATAAAGACAGGGAAAATAAAAACACTGATGAAAAAATAAAAAATATAATAAAGAATACCTCAGAAATAATATCTCTTGAAGAATTAAAGGAACTTCTAAAAAAGAATAAAAAAAGAGCCTATATTGGATTTGAACCAAGTGGTAAAATACATTTAGGGCATTTTCTTCAGATTAGGAAGATGATAGACCTACAGAATGCAGGATTTGATATAGTAATACTCTTGGCAGATCTCCATGCCTATTTAAATCAGAAGGGAAGTATGGAGGAAATACATCAATTAGCCGAATATAACAAAGAGATATTCAAAGCAATGGGATTAAAGGCAAAGTATGTTTATGGCAGTGAATTTCAATTGGAAAAGGAATATACCTTGGACATATATAGAATAGCCCTAAAAACCACATTAAAGAGAGCAAGGCGAAGTATGGAGGTAATTGCACGGGAAGAGGAAAATCCAAAGGTTGCAGAAGTGATATATCCCCTAATGCAGGTAAATGATATAAAGCATTTAGAGGTGGATGTTGCCGTTGGAGGAATGGAGCAGAGAAAAATACACATGCTTGCAAGGGAATTACTACCAACTATGGGATGGAAACCTCCTATTTGCATACACAATCCTGTACTTACAGGTCTTGATGGAGAAGGTAAAATGTCATCTTCAAAGGGAAATTTTATTGCCATAGATGATGATCCAGATGCTATTAAATCAAAGATAAAAAAAGCCTACTGTCCTATGGGTATAGTTGAGGGAAATCCAATATTTGAAATAGCCAAGTATTACTTGGAATATCCCTTAATTATAAAAAGACCTGAAAAGTTTGGAGGAGATATTACCTTAGAAAATAGTAAAGAGTTAGAAAAACTTTATTTGGAAAAAAAGATTCATCCTATGGACTTAAAGAAAACTGTTTCAGATGGAATTATTGATATACTATCTCCAATTAGGGAAAGGATAAAATAAATTATAATTGTAGAGCAAGATAAAAATAAAATTATTATAAAAAATAAAGTAAATGGAAAAAATAAAAAAATAAAAAAGCAAATAAAAAGAAAAGGAATTTAAAAAGGATTTATAAAATAATAAAAATCTAAGAAATAGAAAGGATAAAAAGATAGAAATCTAGAAATAGAAAAAGTTCTTAAAAAACTTTACTTATATACATCCCTATAAAAGGATATGCTAAAAAGTAGCAGATTCAATTCTCCCTTTAAATGTAGAAAAATTAAGAAAAAATTAATTTTAAAAGATTAATAATTTACATATTAATTTTTTTAAAGTTCTTAAAAAATAAATTTATTGTTATGCAATTAAACATATGAAAAAATTAATAAAAATTAAAAATTTATTTAATAAAAATATTTTATTTATTTGTTACACTAGTTCCCATCACCTATTAAGGATAGAAATTAAAAGATTATAAAACTAAGAATAATCTTAACAAATAGACCCCTTCTACTTACGGCCTGTATATATATCAATCTGAAGTTATCTACATCTGAGAAAAATGTTAATTTTCTTTCTCATTTTAGAAAGAAACCTATAATACTCCTGTTCCTTATATCCCTCAATAATGTTCTCTCTTTTCACTGTAATGAATGTAACATCCTATTTCTTCATTTTTTTAGAGAACTCCCTGCTCAATGTATCCCTTATCTCCTATGATAGTTCCTTCTTTTAACCTTTTAGTAAAATCCTTTTTTCCTTGAGAATAGATAATATGTTTTTTTGAAGTACTTATGTAAAGTAATTTATTATATCTAATCTTAGAGAATAATTTCTCTTCAATAAAATGAGTATAAGCATGTTTTATAACTCCATTAAAGTGCAGATGCAAGAATTAAAAGTCATAAGGTCATGCAGGGATATTGTCTCCCTATTGGCCTTAGAGGGATAGTGTTCATCTATAACTGGTTTTATTAATTCTCTTATTCTTTTATTTCTTTTGTGTATTTTTCTACTGGGTTCATAATATTTATATAAGTTAGTGGTTAGTATATATTATTTTTGATGGGAAATAGGGTATAAATTATCTTTTTATTTTAAATTATTTTCAATTTCATCAATTAATAATTTATATTTTACTAATAAATATTTTTTATATATCAATACTTTCACCTATCTTAGGTACAATTACTTTAACACCAAAATCCTCTACCTTTTTTGTTAGACTTGAAACATCCTGTTCTATTAATGGAAAGGTATTGTAATGCATAGGTATGAATATTTTTGGATTTAAATATTCAATGGCCTTTATGGCCTCCTTTGGCCCCATAGTATATCTACCCCCCACTGGAAGTAGCACTATTTTTGGATTGTATATTTCACCTATGAGTTTCATATCTCCAAATAACCCAGTATCCCCTGCATGATATACCCTATCATTAATAATATAACCTGATGCTACGCCCCCTGGAGTATTTTCATCAATATCTGAGGAGTGCTCAGCCTTAACCATTGTTAATTTTGAGTTTTTTATTTCTATGGTTCCTCCAATATTCATACCCTCTGCAACAACACCCTCCTTTCCCAAATACACTGAAATTTCATGATTGGATACCACTGGAAGGTTATATTTTTTAGAAAGTTCAACTGTGGATCCAATATGATCATCATGTCCATGGGTTATGGCTATAAGATCCACACCTTTAACAACTTCATTATCCCTATGAATGTCTATATCGTAGAGGGGATTTGGTACAAATGGATCTATTAATATATTATCCACTTTGAAGCATGCATGGCCATACCAGGTTATCATATTATTCACCTTTTTAAATTATCTTTCTATTAATGTATTTATTATTTATTAGTACTTATTGGATTGTTAATAAAATTAAACATAATATATAATAAATGGCGCCCCTGTCGGGATTTGAACCCGAGTCTACGAATCCGCAGTTCGTAAGCATATCCTGGCTAACCCACAGGGGCACTAATTATAATTTGGTATTAAATTATTTTTATTATCTATCATTTTATTATTTTAGTTATATATTATTATTTTTAATTTTTTTAAAATTATTAAATTTTATTTTTATTTATTAAATTACTATTATAGTTAATTTTATTATAATTAATTTACTTTTTTATAGGGATTTTTGGGGTTATGTTTTTTATTTTTTATTTTTTGGGATTATTATAGGTAAAATAAATTTAAAATTTTAAATATACTACCTAATCCCTACATAGTTCTAAAAGTTCCCTTACAAGTTCCTTTTTTATTCTACCATTATCCCTATCTCCCTTAGTGCATGCGGCTCCCCTAATACCTACTATATCACAACCTATTTCCTTTAGTATTGGAATCTCTTCTTTTTTAATGGATCCTGCCAATGCACACTTTAAACCATAGGAATGGGTCTCCTCAATAAACTCAGATAATAATTTTTTGTTTAAGTGATCAAATAGTGTTTTACCATCCTTAAGTGCAGTATCCAACATTGCAACATCACAGCCAGAATCCCTGGCAATCTTAGGTATTATAAGGGGATCAACGGCTCCCACCCTATGTGCATCAGCATATCCTGCAGCCACAACTATTTTATTCTTATCAACCTCTTTAACTGTCTTAACAACCTTATCCATTAACTCAACAGCCTCATTATAGCACGAAGTACCATAGAGTCCAACTTTTATATAATCTGCCCCACTTACAGCAGCCCCAAGTGCAGCAAGGGAAACAGTTCCTGGTTTGTAAGGTACATCTCCCACTGTTGCACTAACTAACTTATCCTTTGGAGTAATTTCCCTTGTCTCTCTAATGACCCATGGAAAATTGGCACCTAAGGACCCCTCCAATGGGTTTTTAACATCTATGATGTCTGCCCCGCCATCAATAGCCTCTTTAACTTCATCAATATCCTTAGGACTTATTAATAATATCATAAATTCACCTTTACTGTTAAAATTACGGTTATTATATTATTTTAAGATTAATTATTATTAATATTAATTATTAATTAATGGTTTTAAATAATATATAAAAAAAATTATTGTTTAACTATTTTATAGGTTTTAAATAATTGTTAAATATATATTATAATAATATATTTTTATGTTTTTTTATTTTATTTTTATAATTTTTTATAAATATTAATTTTAAATCTATAATATATTTTTAAATAAATATCATAAAATTAATTTTTAAATTTATATAGTATAGGAAATATATACCTATAAAAAACAATCACACCAGAGGGCGAGTAAAAATGATAAGGGATCTTATAAACTCCATAGAAAGGATAGAAATACCATCTGCAAGTAAAAAATATGAAATAACAAGAATTTTAAAAAAATACGATGGAAAAACTGTTTATATAAAGGATGTAGATGGTTATGAGGTCATAGGTAATCTCTGTAATAGGGAGAATATAGCAAGGAGTTTAGATATTCAAGTAAAGGATCTAATGGGATATATGTTAAATGCCATGAATAATGAAAAAAATGGAGAACTTATAATAAACAACAACAACTTAAAAAAGGAATATGTTAGGGAAAACCCCAATGAGATAGTAAATTATCCAATACCTACCTATTATGAAAGGGATGCTGGTCCCTATATTACTTCAGGTGTTGTAATAGTTAAAGATAGGGATTATGGAATAAATGCCTCAATACATAGAATACTTGTAAAGGATGACTACTTAGTAATTAGAATGGTGGAGCAAAGGCATCTTCATTATATATACAACAAGAACATAAATGATGGAGATGTTGATGTTGCAATAGTTATAGGGGTTCATCCTGCCATACTGTTGGCAGCCTCCACATCTGGAGATCTTAATTTTAACGAGTTAAAATATGCCTCAGCATTGATGAATAAACCACTGGAACTTATTAAGTGTGATACTGTAGATTTAGAGGTCCCTCCTGGGGAGGTTATCATAGAGGGAAAGATTACCAATGATATGGATGATGAGGGTCCCTTTGTGGATATAACTGGAACCTATGATAAGGTTAGAAAGCAGCCAATTATAAAAATAACAGAATTAAAAAGAAAAAAGAATCCAATATTCCATGCCCTACTGCCTGGGGGAGTGGAGCATAAAATACTAATGGGGCTACCCCAAGAACCAAGGATATATAGGGGAGTTAGAAATACCCTACCCTCTGTAAAAAATGTAGTACTAACTGAGGGAGGCTGCTGTTGGCTACATGCTGTAATTTCAATTGAAAAGAAAACTGAGGGAGATGGGAAAAATGCCATACTTGCAGCATTGGCCTCCCATCCAAGTCTAAAACATGTTGTAATAGTGGATGAGGATATAAATATTTATGATCCAAATGATGTAGAATATGCCATAGCAACAAGGGTTCAGGGGGATAAAGATATTGTTATTATAAAGGATGCAAAGGGCTCCTCATTGGATCCCTCAGGGGATCATGAGAATAAATTAACAGCAAAAGTGGGAATTGATGCCACTATAAGTCTGAGAAAAAATAGAGAAGAGTTTATCAGGGTAGAGGTGCCTGAGAAGTGATAATTATGTTAAAAATTAATGAAAAAACAGGTACATTGATAGTATATGCGTTATCAACAATTGTATCTATGGTACTTATGCTCTATCTTCCAAGGTTAGGATATGATATAAGAAAAGATTTTATTTTTATAGCATTAGTTTTATTTTCAGCAGCCTTCGGAGTTTTTTTAATAGGAATGATTATCCTTGTTAAATTTAGAATATTGAAATTATAATAAAAATATTTTATAATATATATTTATAATATAGATGATGATAAAACAACTGCAAAGATGGGTATGGATGCCACTATTAGTCTGAGAAAAAATAGAGGAGAGTTTATTAGAGCAAATATTCCTGAAAAATAAAATAAAAATAATTAAAATAATATAATATAAAATAATATTAATAATTAAAAAAATTAAAATATTTATTTTTTAACTAATTCTGCCCCTTTACCTATTACTATTTTACATTTAACAGGCATTTTCATAGCACATCTTCTTAAGGCCTCTTTGGCATCCTCTACCTTATCTGGGGTAGTATATACTGTAATGATCTTTTGGCCTTTTTTTACCCTTGCAGCTGTTCCAATGGGTTTTCCAAATGCAAGTCTCATTCCATCGGAAATCCTGTCTGCTCCAGCTCCTGATGCCATTTTATTTTCCCTTAATATTTGATGGGGATATACTCTAATCTGGAACTTATATCCCAATTTACCACATTTACTCTGTACATACTTATTTCCCACTATCCTTGCAGACTCCAATGCATTATGCCTTATTTGTACGTCATCCTTAACTACTAAGTGTATTTCTACTGGGAATTCTACGCTTGTATTTCCCATAACATAATGAACTACCTTTGGTTGAGGTACTCCCCTTACATATTCCTTTCTGGTGTATGCAGGTTTATCTACATCTCTATAACATTTACTAGGTCTTAGTCCCATAATTATTCCTCCTTACGTGTTTAATGATTTTTATAACTTAAACATGGATTATAATAATCAAACCTTTTAAGATATAGGTAGTATATAAAGTTTTTGTAGATAGGTTTATTGGATTATATTTTTAAAATATAAAAAAATTAATTAATGTAATAAAAATTATAAATATAGTAAAACATATAACATTTTAAACTTATTATAAATATAGTAATTCTAATGCTTGAAAAATTTCCTCTTCATTTTTAGTGCTTAGGAGTGTAGGGGGAAGGGAGATAGGGGTATGGAATTTATACTTTTTTAATATTTATTTCTTTATATTATTGAATAATATATAATTTCTACTTTTTAAGTACTTGCTATAAGTATTTACTTTTCTTTATTTTTTTTAAATATTTTATTCCTTTTAAGTATTATTTTTTATTATTTTATTTTTTTATTTTTAATTTTTTAAATTATTTTTTATTTTATTTTTTTATATTTAAATGGTAGGTTTAGAAAATTATGTTGACTATAATCAAAAATATTAAATTATTTTAAAAATTATTAAAAAAATAAAATTAAAATAAAATAAAAAAATAAGAATACTTAAAATATCTAAAAAAAGTGAATGTATAAAAAATAGAGATTCTATCCTAATAAATGCTCCTAAGCACTGGATAAAGGGTAAAACCCTTAACAGAACTGCATTATAAATCTTTATATTAATCCAATGAGAATTAAAGTATTCTTTTACTCATATTTATCTTTTTTATTATTTATTATTCATTGTAGAAGTTTAAGGTGTTATATGCTTAACTATAATTAAAGATAAATAATATTAAAAATAAAATAATAAAATGAAATTGTATAAATAAAAATAAATATCCTACTTAAAAAATTGGGGGTTAATTATGGAATCTTTTTTAACAAATACCCAAATAAAAGTATTAAAATTACGAAAAAAGGGATTAACTCAGGAGGAGATTGCAAAATTAATGAACACAAGTAGGGCAAATATATGTATGATAGAAAGAAGGGCAAGGGAAAATATAGAAAAGGCAAAAAACACCTTAAAAATTTATAAAAATATAATATCTCCTATAAAATTAGTTGTTGATAAAAACACAGATGTATTTCAGATCCCAAAATTAATATATGAAACCTCCAATAAACACAATATCCATATAAACTATAATTCATTGGAATTAATTGATATGATCCATAATAATATGAAAAACCATATAGAAAAGAGAATTGTTAAAAAACCATTTGTAATAAATATTCTTGAGGATGGAAATATATCCTTTATGGATTATGGATTACTTGAAAATGATATTGAATAGGTGGTAATATAATAGGAGTAATTGGAGGAACAGGAATCTCGGCATTATTTGAGGGCAAGGAAAGTACAGTAAATACAAGATATGGAAAGGCAAAGGTTATAATTGATGAAGAGAGTGATAGAGTATTGCTCCTTAGACATGGTTTAAATCATAATATTCCACCCCATAGAATAAATTATAGGGCCAATATATATGCATTGAAGGAACTTAATGTTGATAAAATCTTAGCAATAAATTCTGTTGGATCCCTAAAGGAGGACATAAAACCTGGAACCTTTTTTATACCTAAGGACTTTATAGAATTTACTAAAAAACGGGAATTTACATACTACAATGGAGAGGATGGCAAGGTAGTTCATATAGATGTCTCTGAGCCCTACTGTCCAGAATTAATAAATATTATAAAGGATATATTAAATAGAAAAAATTATGAATATAATGAGGGAGTATATGTTTGTACAGAGGGCCCAAGATTTGAAACAAAATCTGAAATTAAATTTTATAGAACTTTGGGGGATGTTGTGGGAATGACAGGATACCCTGAAGTGGTACTTGCAAAGGAGTTGGGATTGTGTTATGCTTCACTATGTACTGTGTCCAATTACTCAACAGGAATATCTAAGAATAAATTAACTGTGGAGGAGGTTTTTGAGGTTATAAATAATGTAAAAAATGGAATTATGAATATAGTAGAAGATTTTGTAAATTGTAAACTACCTAAAAATTGCAACTGTTCCCAATCTTTGGAAGGGAATATAATTAAATAATTTAAAAAGAAAATAGGGATAGTATGGCCCATATTTTAAAAATTAATAGTACTGAAGAATTAAATAAACATATTGAATTTATTAAAAAGATTATTTTAGAGGGTAAGGTATTTATCTGTGGAACTGATACCCTTTATGGTTTATGTGTAAATGCCTTGGATGAATCCGCCCTTAAAAAGATTTATGAAATAAAAAAGAGAGATAGGAATAAGCCAGTTTCAATTTTTTTAAGGGATATTGAGGATATTGAAAAATATGCATACTTAGATAGTACCTCAAAAAAAATAATTGATAAATTTTTACCTGGGCCCTTAACAATAGTGTTGAGAAAAAAGGATAGTATTCCAGATGTACTTTCAAAGGATTATGTTGGGATAAGGGTTCCAAATAGTCCTATAATAAGAAAACTTTCAATGGTACCCTTAACTGCCACAAGTGCAAACCTAAGTGGAAAAACTCCTCCTTCCTCTGTTGATGAAATAGATAGGGAATTAATTGATAAAGTGGATTTAATAATAGATACTGGGGTATGTCCCTATAAAAAGCCTTCCACAGTAATTAAGGTCATAGATAATAAGGTAGAACTTATAAGAGAGGGGGCTGTAGATTTTGAGAAAATAAAAAAAGTTATTGAAGAAAATGATTATTAAGGTAATATTATGGGAAAAAAGGATAAAAGATGGGTATTGCAACGAAAAAAGGATACTTACTATAAACTTGCAAAGAAGAATAAATATCGTTCCAGGGCAGTTTATAAACTATTCCAATTAAATGAGAGATTTAATATAATAAAGGAGGGGGATGTTGTAGTTGATTTAGGCTGTGCTCCAGGGGGATGGCTACAGGCTACAAGATCTATTGTAGGAGAGGAAGGATTTGTGGTTGGAGTGGATCTCCAAAGTGTAAAACCGTTAAATTATGAAAATATAGTTGTGATTAAAGGGGATATGACTAAGAAGGAAATATTGGACAGGATAATTAAAGAGATGCCCTCTAAGGCCAATGCTGTAATTTGTGATGCCTCTCCCAATATAAGTGGAGTTTGGGATGTGGATCATACAAGATCCATAGAGTTATGTACAATGGCCCTTATATCAAGTACAAAACTATTAAAAAAAGATGGGAATTTTGTTGTTAAAGTATTTCAAGGCTATTTATTTGATAATTACATATCCCTTTTAAAGAATTACTTTAGAAGAGTATATACCACTAAACCAAAGGCCTCAAGAAATAGTAGTGCAGAGGCCTATGTAATTGGAAAGGGATTTTTGGGGTGTTCATTTAATAGGGATATGGAATCCCCTATTTTAAGATTAATAGAGGATAATGTTAAAAACCTTACAAACTTAGATAGTGAGGAAGATAAATACTTGGATCATGCGAATGAGAATAAAAAAGAGGATACTTTATTAATAAAAAGAATAAAGAGTCTTAGAAAGAAAAAGGAATAGTTATTTATTATAGTCAAGAACATAATTTCCTAAATCTAATTTATAATATAAAAAAATAATAAATATTTAAAAAAATTAAAAATTAAAAAAAATATTAAAAATAAAAAATTAATAAAAAAATTAAAGACGTGTCAGATAAAGAAATATAAATAAAAAAAATATAAAAATTATTTAGGGTCTTCTTTATATTCCCATCTAAATAATTTCTAAATACTCTCCTTTTATATTAAATCTAAATCTAAATACCTTCCTCATTAAGGGGACAGAAGGAAAATGCTTATTTACAACAAATACTAAATTATAGGCGTGTAATCACGA
>JAHEQB010000018.1 GCA_019561555.1 Methanothermococcus sp. SCGC AD-155-C09 | reverse complement strand
AAAAAAATAAAATATAATATTACAATTAAGTATATAACATTAATTTATTCCTTGGAATTTTAAAACACTCAAAGATAGACTTTATTAATCTTTTAAAGTTAATTTTTCTTAATATTTATATTCAAAAGAAAATAGAATCCTGTATATTACCTTAACCTATGTGGCAATGCTCCCTATTAATTTAGATGGTTTTCCCTGTCTTTTAAGGAACTCTATGTCCTTTTATAGAGTTTTGTCTTTCTATTTAAATACTTCTTCCATAATATTTTATGATTTATAAATTCCTTTTCCTCCTATATGTCGCAATTGTTGTATTTTTAACATTTAATTATTTTATTTTTTTTATTTATATTATAATTATTTAATTTTTATTATAGTTTTATTTATATAAAAATTAATTTTCTAAAAGTATCTTTAATATTGCCATTCTAACAGGAACTCCATAAAAGGATTGCTTAAAATATTTTGCTTGAGGAAGGTTATCTACTCTTGGATCTATTTCATCAACCCTTGGAAGGGGATGCATAATAATTAAATTTTTATTTTCAACATGTTTCAATGTAAGTTTATAGGTTCCCCTTACTCTTTGGTACTCATTTAAATCAGGAAATCGTTCCTTCTGTATTCTTGTCATATAAACCACATCAATCCCTTTTAGATCTATATGCCCCTTTTCACAAAATTCTGTATTATTTTTCTCTAAATCGCTTATTATTTCCTTAGGTATTCTAAGTTCCTCGGGGGATATAAAAGTTATTTTTATGTTGTTAAATAGGGATAGGGCATGGCATAGGGAATGAACAGTTCTTCCATATTTTAGATCTCCAATAAAGGCTATGTTTATTCCATCTATTTTGCCCACTTCTCTTTTTATGGTATATAGATCAAGCAATGTCTGAGTGGGATGTTGATTTGAGCCATCTCCTGCATTGATTATGGGTACTGTGGCATATTCACTGGCCAACCTAGCAGAACCTTCATAGGGATGTCTTATTGCTATTATATCGGCATAATCACTTATTACCCTTATTGTATCTCCTAAGGTTTCCCCCTTCATAACTGAGGTATTTTTAATATCTGTAAAACCTATTACTGCACCACCAAGTCTCTTCATTGCTGTTTCAAAGGATAGCCTAGTTCTTGTAGAGGGCTCATAAAATAGGGTAGCAAGTATTTTTCCATCCATTATCTTTACTGCTTTTTTGGAGTGGAGTAAATTTTCCATTTTTTCAGATTCTTCAAGGATTTTTAGAACCTCTTTTTTTCCAATATCTTTAATTGATATTAAATGATTCAATTTCATTAATTCCATTAAATCACCAAAATTTAAAAGGTTTATAATTTAAATAATTACAATATATAATCCTATATAATTTATGATATAACTCAATAATAAATTTATCATTATAATATTATATAGTTTTAAATATTTTATAATAAATAAAAAATTTGATTCTCATTAAGGGCTCATAAAATAATAATTATTATAAAAATAAAAT
>JAHEQB010000017.1 GCA_019561555.1 Methanothermococcus sp. SCGC AD-155-C09 | reverse complement strand
TGCAAAGGGATTTACCCCTCCAAAACTTACAAATCCAAGCATATTTTTTTCAACTTTAACTCCACATATATCATTATTAGGTTTTCCTATTTTATAGAGTCCAGTCCAACCAAGTTTATCCACTACGTTTATCAAATTCTCCTGTGATGTACTTGGTATTATAGAAAATGGAGAGGGGTATTTACCAGCAAATTTTAGGACAATTCCCAAAATAGTATTAAATAAATTTGAAAATCTTTTGAAGCAAGATATTCTTAATGGGGTTTTAAGTTATGGGGAGGACAATGTATTAGGATTGGGTTTAAATGAAGGGGAAATAGGAGTTGTACTTGTTGGTGGCTTGTCCCCTATATGTCCCTTAGCAGAAAATGGATTCTCAATTAAAATCAATGCCGCCACTGAAATAATTGATATATCCAAAATGAATGTTGTTAATAAAAAATACTTAGAACCTACAAGTGGAAAGGGAACAGTTAAAATAATGCCAGTACTTTCTAAGATGTTATCCATGATCCATAGGGTGGATTATAGTATAGAAAATGAAAGGGGAAATGTTTTAGTGAATACTGGTTATGTGGATAAAAAATATGAGGATGAAGTATTGGATATACTTAAGGAATGTTTTAAATCAAAAACCCTTATATCAGATAGAATAGGCTTTGAAGTTAAGGAGAATTTATTAATAATAAATACCCTATGTTCCTCTACAATAGATGGAATACTTATAAAATGTGGAATTCCTGTAATGCCCTACTATGGAGGCATATTGGAGATTGCCAAGAATAGATTTATAGATATTATAGCATACGAAGGCACATCCTTGGATCCTCACGAGGTATTCTTTAATAAGGTAGATGGTAAAAATACAATACTATCAGGAGTTAGAAAGGTTCCAATGGCATCACAGGAGAATTTGATAAACGTAGTGGATAAACTTGGTTGGACTGGACTCTATAAAATAGGAAAACCTAATAATGATATATGTGGAGTTAAAGTTGAAAAAAATATGCTTGGATTTGTAAGTTTTGGAGGGGTAAATCCCTTTGCAATTATTAAAAATAATAATATTCCAATTGAAATTTTGGCCCTACATGATACTATGGAATACTCTAAATTAATCCATCTAAAGGAATTAATTTAATAGTATAATATATAAACTATAAAAAATTTAATCCTATAAAATAATTCAAAATTAAAATATAAAATAAAATGATAAAAAATAAAAAATTTAATAAAATTTATAATAAAGATAATTTAAAAAAAATTAAAAAATAAAATTTAAAAACTATTTTAAAATAAAATAATAAAAAATTATAATTAAAAAAATAAATTTCATAAAAAAAATAATAGTTTTTAAAATTAATTAATAAATATAAAAAAATAAAAAAATAAATAATTATTATATCCATATTAAAATTTATTAAGATATTAAAATACTTAAAAAAGTAAGTATATAAAAAGTAGAAATCCTCTAATACCCCTTATGTCTCTAAGCACCGAGGGAATATACAACATTATTTAAAAATAAATCTAATATATGGATTAATTATAATTTATACAACAATTATAAAACTTCAAATTTTTCACTTAAATCGAAAATTATATATACTAAAATAATATTATTGTGATTGTTGTAATATTTGAAGTATGCTACTTTGCAATATATAAATTTATAAAAACACGGGAGTATATTATATTCCAAAATATACTCATGAGAATTAAATATAAAGAATGTAGAGAATAAATATTATTCTCAGTAATAACATAAAAAAATACCTATATGAATAGAGAATATATAAAATTATAATTGTGCAGAGGTAGTCTAGCCTGGAAAGGCGTGGGACTGGAAATCCCATGGGGCTTTGCCCCGCGGGGGTTCAAATCCCCCCCTCTGCGCTTTTTATTTTTTTTAATTTTGTATAATATTGTATATTGCTCCATATAGTATGTGAATAATATTATGATATGAACTTATTTCTATAAACACGTATTATCTCTCGGAGGTGCAGATATTGACCCAGACTGAACAGACAGAATTTAGACATAGAATTAGAATCTCTAAAACAGATATAACTGGTGAATTTCCATTGGAATATGCTCTACAGGATATAATGGGAATTGGTAGGGCAATGGCAAAGGCAATTTTAAGGATTGTAGAATTGGACGGAAAGAAACAGGCTGGTTATTTGTTGGATGAAGATGTTAAAAAAATAGAGGCCATATTGGAGGATCCTGCAAAATATGGAATTCCCTCATGGATGTTCAATAGAAAAAGGGACCCCTATACAGGTAAGGATAAACACTTAATTGAAAGTGATTTAATAATGGCAGTTCAAGAGGATATAACAACTATGAAGAAAATTAGATGCTATAGGGGAATAAGGCATGAGTTAGGATTGCCATGTAGAGGCCAAAGAACAAAGGGTTCATTTAGAAAAGGTTCCACTGTTGGAGTTAGAAAGAAAAGGAAATAAACACATTAAACAAATATAAAAATAAATAAAAAAGGTGAAATAAATGGGTGATCCAAGAAGATTAAGTAAAAAATATGACACTCCAAATCATCCATGGATTGGAGAGAGAATTAAAAAAGAAAGGGAATTAATAATTAAATATGGACTTGCTAACAAAAGGGAACTTTGGAAGATGGAAACAAAATTAAGGACCTTCAGAAGACAGGCAAGAAAATTAATAAGTGATACCACTGAACAGGGGGCTAAAGAGGCCACTCAGTTGTTCAATATTTTAAAGAGATATGGGATATTAATTAAAGAGGATGTTACATTGGATGATGTTCTTTTATTGGATGTGGAGGATATATTGGAAAGGAGATTACAAACACTGGTATTTAAAAAGGGACTGGCAAAAACACCAAAACAGGCAAGGCAATTTATTGTTCATGGACATATTGGGATTAATGGACGTAAGGTTACGGCACCTAATAGCCTTGTAACAGTTAGTGATGAGGAGGCAATTGCATTTTTGCCAACATCACCAATGTCCTCTGAGAGCCATCCTGAAAGGGCAAAAACAATAACTGAAGAAAGTAATTAATTTTAGGTATTGAAAATAAAATAATAAAAAAATAAAAGGGATACATAATAGGTGATTTAATGAGTGAAAAATGGGGCGTAATTCATATATATGCATCCTACAATAACACCATTATACATGTTACAGATATTACTGGAGCGGAAACCATAGCAAAGATTTCTGGTGGAATGATAGTAAAAAATCAAAAGGATGAGTCCTCTCCATATGCAGCCATGCAGGGAGCCTTTAAAATAGCAGATATGATTAGAGAAAAGGGAATTGAAAGGGTTCATGTAAAGGTAAGGGCACCAGGTGGAAGTAAGTCAAAAAATCCAGGTCCAGGGGCTCAGGCTGCCATTAGGGCATTGGCGAGGGCAGGAATAAGAATAGGTAGAATTGAAGACGTAACACCAATACCCCATGATGGAACTACTCCAAAAAAGAGGTATAAGTAAAAATTTATTAAAGTAATAAAATATTAAAATAATTTAAAATAATATAAAATATAATTTAAAAAATTAAAATAAATATAGATAAAAAAAATAAAATTTATAAAAATAATAATTAAAATTAATAATTAAAGATTTTAAAACATTTAAATAGTAATATATAAAAAAATAAAAATTTAAATATAAAAAATAAGTAACACAAAATAATAACCTAAATAACAAATAAGGAGATATTTCCATATATGGGATTTATTATAAAAGATATATCCAATTAAAGTAAAAACTTAAAGTATCTCTTTAATTGTGCTTCATCCTTTAATATTATTGCATAGAGAGATTATATAGATCATATATTAAACTGCAAGATATAAATAAATAATTTAAAACAGTATAAAGAAAGAAATATTAAAAAATTAAAATATCCTAGAAATTAAAGATCAAGATCATTATAACTAAGGAAATCCTAAACACATTGTTTCTCCAGGATTCATATAATAACCTACCCATTTGGTGGTATCTTGATATATAATATTCAAAAAGAAAAAACAAACATTGGAGAAATATTTAAGTTTGAAATAAAATCTCCAATGTCCTTTTCCAATGCATTAAGGAGAATAATGATATCGGAAGTTCCAACCTATGCCATTGAAAATGTATATATCTATGAAAACACCTCTTCAATGTATGATGAATTATTGGCCCATAGATTGGGATTGATACCAATAAGGGGAAAGCCTGTTAGTAGTGATGAGGTTATTACATTTGTTCTATCCAAGGAAGGTCCCTGTACAGTATATTCCGGAGATTTAACCTCTGAAGTAGGGGAGGTAGTATTTAAAAACATACCCATTGTTAAGTTAAAGGAAGGGCAGAAAATAAATTTGGAATGTGAGGCATTAGTAAATATAGGAAAAACCCATGCAAAATGGCAACCATGCAATTGCGTATATAAACAGATTGATGGGGACAGAGTGGAGTTCTTAGTGGAATCCCATGGTAACATAAATTCAGAGGATTTGTTAATTACCTCCATAGAAATACTAAGAAATAAAGCAGAAAAGTTTTTAGAGGAATTGGAAAGTTTTAAAATTTAAAATATAGAGAAGGTATTTAAAATGGTGAAATTATGGGAAGATTAAAAACAACCAATCCAGAACTTGTAAGATTAATAGAATCCCTTAAAATAGAATCTTACAAAAACAATAGGAGGATCTGGAGGGATATTGCTAAGAGATTATCAAAATCTTCCAGAAGGAGAGTTGAAGTAAATATAAGTAAAATAAATAGATATACAAAGGAGAATTATGTTGTTATTGTTCCAGGGAAGGTATTAGGTGCTGGAAAGTTAAATCATAAGGTAATTGTGGCAGCCCTATCCTTTTCTGAAGGTGCTAAGAGGGCCATTGAAGAAGTTGGCGGGCAATGTCTATCTATTGAGGAATTACTTGAAAAAAATCCAAAGGGTTCTTTAATAAAAATTATGGGCTAGAATTTAATAGTAATAAATGAATTATATAATATGAATTATATTTTAGGTGAAATCATGGTAGTCATAGATGCAGAAAATGCTATTGTTGGAAGACTGGCATCCTATGCTGCAAAACTTGCATTATCTGGAGAGGATGTTGTTATTGTAAATGCAGAAAAGGCAATAATAACTGGCAATAGGGAATATATTTTTGAGAAGTACTTTCAAAAGAGAAATAGAAAGAGTATTACCAATCCAAAAAGAAGGGGCCCAAAATATCCAAGAAGGCCTGAAGATATAGTAAGAAGAATTATTCGTGGTATGATTCCCTATAAGAAACCAAAGGGAAGGGAGGCATTTAAAAGGATTAAGGTTATGGTAGGTACTCCAGAAGGCATCTCCAGTGAAATAGTGCAGGGTAAAATGCCAAATACTAATAAATATATAACCTTAGGTGAATTAAGCAAACATTTGGGAGCCAAGTTTTAATTGAGGTGATTATGTGAAAGTAGTACATACTGTTGGTAAGAGAAAAACCTCCATTGCAAGAGCCACGGCAAAGGAAGGTAAGGGGAGGATCAGAATAAATAAAAAACCAATAGAGATAATTGAGCCAAGATATATAAACATGAAGTTAATGGAACCAGTTATATTGGCAGGGGAGGCCATAAACTCCATGGATGTAGATATTGTTGTTGAAGGGGGAGGTATTTCAAGCCAGATGGATGCAGCAAGAACAGCCTTAGGTAAGGCCATTGTGGAATACACAGGTAGCATGGAAATAAAGGAGAGATTCTTGGATTACGATAGAACAATCTTGGTTAGTGATGCAAGGAGAACTGAACCCCATAAACCAAGTAGATCAACCAAGGGTCCAAGGGCTAAGAGACAGAAGTCCTATAGATAGATTATCTATAATTTATATTTCCTTAACTTTCCTTTTTAGGTGATATTAAAATGGTAATGTTTCCCATTAGATGCTTTTCATGTGGATGCGTAATATCTGAAGTATATGAGGAATATGTTTCAAGATTAAAAAATGGCGAAGATCCCAATACTATATTAGATGATTTGGGAATTAAAAAATACTGTTGTAGAAGAATGTATATATCCCATAGATTGGATAAGGATGGCAGAGAACTCTTTGATGATATTTTGGAGTATTAATTTATTTTCTTATGGGACTGTGGGGTAGCCTGGTCCATCCTGTGCGTCTGGGGGGCGTGCAACCCGAGTTCAAATCTCGGCAGTCCCACCATTTTTTTAAAAAGTTTTTAAAAAGGGTGTATTCTATGAAATATACAAAGTTTGAAAAGGCAAGGATTATTGGTGCAAGATCCCTACAAATTTCAGATGGGGCTTTTTTAGTAATAGATACAGAAAAACGATCCTCTTTGGATATTGCCAAGGAAGAATTTGAAAGGGGAAAAATACCCTTAATGGCTAAATTGTCAGAGAAAAACAAAGAATAAATCTTTTTTTATATTTTAAAACAATAAAATATAGTCAAACACATAAATTTTAAACTTGATCACAACATAAATAACAAAAAATAATAGAAAAAATAATTTAAAATAATTAAAAAAATAAAATAAATAATAAAGATAAGTAGAAATCTTATATTATTCCCCTTAATGCCCCTAGTGCTAGTTAAAGGATACTTCTGATAGCATTAGCATTATAACCTTAATTCAATGTAGGATAAGTATATTTAATGTAAATTCTCTTTATTATATTACCCTTTTATTATATTTAGGCTATAATTAAGTTTAAAAAATTATGTTCATAACTATAAAATAATTAAAAAAAATAAAAGATTTTAAAATATTTAAGAAGGATTGAAACATAAAAAAATAAAAATTCCATATTATCTTCCTTGTATTCTAAAATACTCTAAGAAAAAAATTTTATAGATAAATTAAAGCAAATATACTTGACAATATTTCTTTTTATTTAAATTTTTATTATTTTTATAATTATAGGTTCAAAAGATTGTTATTGTGTTATTTATAATTTCTATATTATTATAATTTTTTAGGACATGGAACATATAAACACACAGGGGATTTTTGTGTATGAGGACACTGTTATCGAAAGAATAACTGCAAAGAAGGTTTTTAAAAACTCAAAGATAGGTATAAAAATAACCACATTAACAAAGGTTGGGATAGGATATGACATAGTAGAGGTGGAAAACCCTGATTATGCAATATCAGATGTGGAAAATATAGTGGCTCCAGAACTTATTGGACATCCAGCCTCAGATCAGGATTTTATAGATTCCATAATATGTAGTACCTCCATTGAGAATCCTACCATTACTATGGGTTTATCCCTTAGTGTCTCTCGGGCTGCGGCAAATACCTTGGGATTACCATTCTTTAAGTATATTGGGGGAGCCCTTTCCACTGAACTTCCAATTGTAGGATGTTCCTTACTGTATGACGGTGATAATGAATTAATAGCCATTCCTATGACTGAATCCATAGATGAAATGATACTGTGCTATAGTAAGATATTAAAGGGCCTATCCTTGAACTATGGAAATAACGCAGTGGTGGATATAAAGGGAAGATATCTCTGTAATAGTGTTTTTGATGAATTAGATGCCTTTAAAAAAATAATATTGGATGTATCTGAAGAGGAGGAGGTTAAAATATTAACTGGAGCCTCAATAAGCCACTGTAAAATTATGGAAAATAGAGATATATGTGAAAGTATTTCCTCCTTGGATTATTTAGAGAGTCCTGAGGTTGTGGAATTTGATGGCACCCTTGCCATAGAGGGTATAGATGAGGCGGCAGATTTTTCCAAATTGAATCCATACAACATAGGTTCATTAAGTGAATTATACCATTATATTCAATATATATTGGATAGGGGATTGACTCCAATAATTACTTGCAACAACACAACCTTTTCCCATGTTGCAGTGGGGTTAAGAATACCATTTTTAAGAAGTAATATTAATTCAAATGTTTTAAATGAACTATGGGATATTGAAAGAATATTGAACAATCCTCACATAAATGGATTTTAGATAACCCTCCCTTGAATATGGAAAACTTAAAAAAATTAACTTTAAAAGGTCAAAAATATACATCTCTTTTTTAAAGTTCTTAAGAATATAAGTTTAAAACATTATAGAATTACAATAATTTTATTTTTTTAATTTTTTTAATAGGGATAATATGAAAAATTATCTAAGAGAACTAAGAAATAAACACTTAAAAAAAAGAAAGAAAAAAAATCCTAACGTACCTATTGCAGCCTGGATGCAGGAGGATATATTCTTAGATAAAAAAATTGGAAAAAGTTTAACTATAATATTAAGGACTGTTGGATGCCGATGGGCATATAAGGAGGGGGGCTGTACAATGTGTAGTTATTTAATGGATAGTTCCCCTCTAAATATTACCTCTGAGAATATTATAAATCAATTTGATCATGCATTGCAAAAGTATGGCAATGAAATATATAATAATCCAAAGAGTATATCAATAAAGTTATTTACATCAGGAAGTTTCTTAGATGAGGGGGAAATACCAAAGGATGCCAGAAAGTATATATTAAAAAAAATAAAGGAGTTGGATATAAAGGAGGTTGCAATAGAGTCCAGGCCAGAGTATATAACAGAAAATAATTTGGAGGATATAGTAAATTACTTAGGGGATAGGGTAAATATGGAAATTGGGGTGGGCATAGAGTCTCTTAATGAAGAAATAAGAAATATTTCCATTAACAAAGGAATATCCACTGAGGAGATTATAAATGCAATAAATCTATCTAAGGAATATTCAATAAATATAAAGGCCTATTTATTGATAAAACCATTATTTATCACTGAAAGGGATGCAATAGAGGATGCAATATATTCTGCCAATAAATGTATAGAGTTAGGATGTAGTAGAATATCCTACTGCCCTGCAACAGTTCATAGAGGGACATTAATGGAATTACTATGGAATAAGAACCAATATAGACCCCCTTATTTATGGAGTATTTTAAAAATTCTGCACCATGTAAAAAATAAAAATCCTCAAAAAATTATAATGTGTGATACCTCAGGTATTCCCACTGCCAGAGGGGCCCATAATAAATTGGATTGCCATTGTAATTGGAAAATAAAAGAGGCCATCACTAACTTTACAATAACCCAGGATATTTTCCATATTGAGGAAGTATTAAATATGGAATGTCCCTGTAAAAAACAATGGAAAGAATTTATAGAATTTGAAAGGAGAAATATTGTGCCTTTGGGAGATAATGATTACAGATCTTAAAAGTATTTTCAGGGGATTTAATAAAAAGATAATATTATAAAAAATAAATATATTAAATTGAAATAAAAAATATAAAAATAATTATAATCCTAAAAAATTAATTAAAATAAATAAAAAACTTTAATTAAAAATTCCTATAAATAGAAATAAAATAATTAAAAAGTGGAAAATATAAAAAAATAACTATAAAAGTTATTAAAATATAAAAAAATAATGATTATAGTTAAGAACATAATTTTTAAACTATAATCTAAAATATAAAAAAATAAAAAAATTAAAAAAAATAAAATTAATAACCTAAATCCTAAAATATAGGGAAAAATAAAATATTTAAAGAAATAAAAGAAAGTAATATACTTAAAAAGTAGAAATCCCATAATCTACCCTCCTTTCCCCTACATTCCTAAGCACTGGAAGTGCAGAGATTGGTTATGATGAGTTTAAAATATTATTTGTTTTACTATAATTATAAATTATATTAAAAATAAAATTAAAATAGAAATAATTAAAATAAATATAGAAATTTAAGGTTTAAATACCTAAAAAAATAATTTATAATAATTAGAAATCCAGTTATTATCTACCTTAATGCCCCTATGCACTATAACCTAAGTTAAGAACTTAAAGTATTCTTTTTTTTGTTAATATTTTATCTTTTTATTATTTTTCATTTTTTTATTTATCTTTTATTTTCAAAATATTTTTTTTAAAATATAATTTTATTATTGTTTTATTTTTATTAATTTTTTTAATTATACTTTTTTATTATTTTTTAATTTTTTATTGTTTTTTATTGCAATAATATAAATTAAAAAAGATAAAAATTATTTATTAATTTCACTTTCTATTTCATTTAAGGAATACACTCCTATATCTCCTTCTTTAATTGCATGTATGGCTTTAATTGTGGATAAGGCTCCCTGGATTGTTGTAATATAGGGTATATTAAATTCCACGGCTGCCCTTCTGATGTAGTATCCCTCTGATTTAGCCTTACTTCCTGATGCCGTGTTTATTATTAGATCTATTTCTCCATCTTGGATCAATTGAAGTATGTTTCCTGTTGAGCCCTCTGATATTTTTTTAACTATTTTTACCTCTATACCTCCCTCTCTAATTATCTCGCCAGTGCCCTTTGTGGATACTATATCAAATCCCAATTCCTTAAACTCCTTAGCAATCTCTAAGATGTGCTTTTTATCCTTGTCCTTGACACTTATGAATACCTTTCCAGAGGTTGGTATTCTCATATTTGCAGAAAGTTGGGCCTTATAATAGGCCTTACCAAAGGAGGTATCTATTCCTATGGCCTCCCCTGTTGATTTCATCTCAGGACTTAACACTGGATCCACGCCAGGTAATTTTTGAAAGGGAAATACTGCCTCCTTAACACTTACATACTTTCCCTTTGCCAATCCTACATATCCCATATCTTTAAGTTTATGGCCTATTATAACCTTTGTGGCAATTTTGGCAAGGGGAATACCTATGGATTTACTAACATAGGGTACAGTTCTACTTGCCCTTGGATTTGCCTCAATAACATAAACTATACCATCTTTAATGGCAAATTGTATATTAATTAACCCTATAACCTTTAATTCCTTGGATAGTTTTGTGGTATATTCCACAATTTTATCAATAATCTCCTTTGAAAGATTTTGGGGAGGTAATACACAGGCACTATCTCCACTATGTACCCCTGCTTCCTCTATATGCTCCATAATGCCCCCAATAAATACATCCTCCCCATCACAAACTGCATCAACATCTACCTCAATGGCATCCTCTAAAAACTTATCAATTAAAATAGGATGTTCAGGGGAAACCTTTACAGCCTCTTTCATATAATCCTTTAATTCTTCCTCACTATATACAATTTCCATGGCCCTTCCCCCTAAAACATAGGAGGGCCTAACAAGTATGGGATAGCCCCCTATTTCCTCGACAACATTTAAGGCATCCTTCTCATTATATACAGTGGCTCCCTTAGCCTGGGGGATATTTAGGGCCTTTAATATTTTTGAAAACTCCTCTCTGTCCTCAGCCAGATGTATAGATTGAGGGGAGGTTCCAAGAATCTTTACTCCTGCATTGTATAGGGGCATTGCTAAATTTATGGCAGTCTGTCCTCCAAACTGAACTATAACTCCTAAGATATCTCCATTTTTACTTTCATGTTCAATAATATTCATTATTTCCTCAAAAATTAGGGGCTCAAAGTAAAGTTTATCTGAGGTATCATAGTCTGTAGATACTGTTTCAGGATTGTTGTTTATTATAATGGCCTCAATATCTGTATCCTTTAAAGTCATTATTGCATGAACTGTGGAGTAATCAAATTCTACCCCCTGTCCTATTCTTATGGGGCCAGAACCTAAGATTATTATTTTTTTTCTATTTGAGGGATTACTTTCATTTTGCTCCTCCTCATAGAATATATTCTCATAACAGGAATAGAAATAGGGGGTTTTTGCCTCAAACTCGGCAGCACAGGTATCTACCATTTTATATAGGGGGGTGATACCTAATTCCTTTTTTAAGGCCCTAATTTCCATTTCATCTTTATTCAGTAAATTGGATAATTGTACATCTGAAAAACCAAGCATCTTGCATTCAAGTAGTAGTTCTTTAAGTTTTTCCCTTTCCATTATTCCCATAATTTTCACCTATTAAAATTAACCTTAATTCTTATTAATAATATCATAGTCAAACTCTATATATCTTAAACTTATAATCTTAATTTTCCCTTTAATTTTTTATTTTTTTATACCTTAAGTCTTTCATCTCTCCTTCTCCTTTACTTTTAAAATCTTCTTTTTTAGATCGGGAATATCTCTTACAACCACCCTCCATGTCAATTCCAGATCTATGCCAAAGTATTTATGAATGAGGAGATCACGCATACCTGCTATCTTCTTCCATGGTATTTCTGGATACTTCTCTTTTACCTCATCTGGAATATTTTTAATTGCTTCGCCAATGATTTCTATTCGGCGAATAACTGCATCTTGAAGTTGAATCGAAGCAAAGAAATCCTCTTCTGTCTTATTTTCAGTATATTCTTCAATTAACTTAATGCACTCCAATATATGTTCTATAAATATTCTAACATCTTTCTTCACAGGATCTCCTCCTGCTCATTTAGTATTTTCTCCCTCAATAGGGGATGGAGTGATCTATAGGTTATAACATCTACCTCCCTCCCCAACAATTCCTGAAGTTCAATCTTCAAACCAGCAAGATCTAAGAGACTTTTTTCTCCTTCAAATTCAACGAGCAGGTCTATATCACTATTCTCGGTAGATTCCCCTCTCACTATGGAACCAAAAAGGCTTGCTTTCTTTACATCATGTTTCTTTAATACCTTAATGATTATAGATTTTATTTTTTCAATCTTCTTTTTATCCCTATTTTTCATAATTTCTCTCCCTTAAGTTCTACAGGTAGGATTTTAGGTTAAATTTATGGATGCCTAAAAAACATCTATATTCCTAAGAACTTTAAAACCCCCTTGTAAATAATATGGACTTTATTAATTTTTTTAAAGTTAGAATTTTTTTAGTCTTGATCCTTTTGCAACTTTAACTCTGCTATTTTTAATACCTTCTCCTCTTAGAGATACCCCATAAGGTAAATTCTTTTAAAGATCCTTATGTTTTTTTATCCTTTGATCTTATTACCCTTTTTGAGAGATGCCTTATATTTATAAGTCCATTTTGAACTCTTTTTCTATTTATTTTTTATTTTTTTTAATCATTATTTTATTAAATTTTTATTAAATTATTTTTTATTGGGTTTTTTTAATTATTTTTTTCCATTTTAGTAAATCTTTATAATTCTTTGTTCTATATTTTTAGATATTAATGGCCTCATCCACACTCCCTTGGATCTGCTTGCTTTTTAGCACATTCTTATAGAGTGATGTTTTATGGGGCATGTCTTTTAAAAATCCCTATCTTTTTTTAGAGTTCTATCTTTCTATTTTTCTTCTTCTGTAGGATATTTATTAACCTATAAACTCTTTTTTTTATTTATTTTTTTATTCTTTCTATTTATTTTTTATTTTATAATAATGTTTAAAACAAATTTTATATTAAATTTTATTTTATTTTTTATATTTTTATTAGTTTTTTAATTATTTTTTTATTATTCCTTAATTTTTTATTTTTATGCCTTTTATATTAAATATTCTTTATTATATCAAATCAGATAAAGCCTCTAACTTCTTCTTCATATCCACTATTCCCTTTATTTTTTCAATAAAGAACTCATGTATATTGGTTATTTCGCATATTTCTGAAACAGTCCATCCCCTATCAAGGGCCTCAGCAATCACAAAAATTCTCTCATCAGTTGGATTTTTTAATATATCATTGATTTCCTCATTGGTGTAATCCTTATGTTTTCCATCACCAATTAATCCATATCTTCCAATATCCAAACTTCTAATGGCCTTTTGAAGGGCCTCTTCAAAGGTCCTACCTATTGCCATAACCTCTCCAGTGGATTTCATAGCAGTTCCCAAGTGTCTATCAACGGTTCTAAACTTATCAAAGGGCCATCTTGGTATTTTTACAACAACATAATCCAAAGTGGGCTCAAATACTGCAGGGGTTTCCTTTGTTACATCATTTCTAATCTCATCAAGGGTCATTCCAACGGCTATTTTGGCGGCTATTTTAGCAATAGGATAGCCTGTTGCTTTACTTGCAAGGGCAGAACTTCTACTAACCCTTGGATTTACCTCAATAACTCTATATTCTGTCATTTCCTTATTAACGGCAAATTGAATATTGCATCCTCCCTCAAGGGATAGATGCCTTATAACATTTAGGGCAGCATCTCTAAGTGTTTGATGCATTTCATCACTAAGGGTCTGAGCCGGGGCTGTAACTATACTTTCTCCAGTGTGTATCCCCATGGGATCAATATTCTCCATATTACATACTATAATACAGTTGTTTTTACTGTCCCTCATTACCTCATATTCATACTCCTTCCATCCAAGGACACTTTCATCTATTAGAACTTGATTAATAATGGAATACTTAAGACCCTTTTCTGCAATACTTTTTAAATCCTCCTCATTGTAGGCAATACCTCCACCTGTCCCCCCTAAGGTAAATGCAGGTCTCACAATTACAGGATATCCTATCTCCTCTACAGCCTTAAGTGCCTCTTCAATTGAATTTACTGCATAGGATTTTGTTACAGGCTCTCCTATTCTTTTCATGGCATCATTAAATAGTTTTCTATCTTCACAGGTCTCTATTACCTCCACATTTGAGCCAAGTAATTCCACATCATACTTTTCCAAAATACCCATACTATGTAAATCTATGGCAAGATTTAATCCACTTTGTCCCCCCATTGTTGGAAGTATGGCATCTGGCCTTTCCCTCTCTATGATCTTTTCCACAATCTTGGCATCAAGGGGTTCAAGATAAACCTTATCTGCAATATCAGTATCAGTTTGAATTGTTGCAGGATTGGAATTCACTAAAATAGTATATATGCCTTCTTCCCTTAAGGACTTGCACGCCTGAGAGCCTGAGAAATCAAACTCTGCCGCCTGACCTATTATGATGGGACCAGAGCCCAATATCATTACCTTTTGAATATCTTCTCTCTTCAAAATTCCACCTGTTATTTTATTTTTTTATGTTTTAAATATTTGAGTATTAATTATTTAAATATTTAGTTCAAACAAAACTATTTATATAGTATAAAAATTATTAAAAAAATTAATAAATAATATAAAAATAAAATAAAAAATAAAAAAATAAAGAAAATTAATATAAAAATAGAAGTTTAAGATTTTAAAATATTAAAAAAAGCAAATAATAAAAAGTAAATATTTTTTTATCATATTTAGGCATAATATTTTAAACTTATTATAGATATAGTATTACTTAAAGAATTTCTCCTACACCTCCAGTGCTTAGGGGTGTTGGAAAGAGGGCAGTAGTGTGGGACTTCTACTTTTTAAGTATTCACATTCTACCCTATTTCTACTTTTTAGGTATTTATTTTTCTTTATTCCTTTAAATATTTTGTTTTTTCTCTTATATCTTTAAGTATTTTATTTTCCATCTAATTTAAGATTTGGATTAATTTTATTATTCTTTTTAGGTATTTTAATCTTATTTTTTTATATTTTTAATTTTTAATTTTTTATATTATATAGGGTTTAAAAAATTATGTTCTTGACTATAATTGTTCTTTATTCTTTAGTATTATTTTTTGTTTTTATATAATTTTATAATATTTATTTTTTTTAAATATTTTATTTTTCTTTTATCTTGAGTATTTTGATTATTTTATTATCACATATTTTTTATTATTTTATATTTTTAATTTTTTTAATTATTTTTTTATTTTTTATATTGTAAATTGTAGGTTTAGAAAATTTTGTTCCTGACTATAATTCCTAAAACTCCTAAGCACTGAGAGGAAATAATCCTCCTAAGACTACTGCATTCCTAATTAAATCATATAATACATCAACAGCCCTTTACCATTTCTACCAACTTTTTAGCAGCATCCTCCATGGATTTTTCAAAGGGAATATTATTTTCAATTAATATTTTCCTTCCTTCATTCTCATTGGTTCCCATCATTCTAACTGAGAACTTTACATTGGGATGTCTTTTTAAAGCCTCAACAATACCCTTTGCAACCTCATCACATCTGGTAATTCCTGCCAATATATTTATGAATATACCATATACATTCTTATTTTCAAGGATCTTTTCAATGGCCTTTCTAACAACCCTTTCATCGGCACCTCCTCCAATATCCAAAAAACATGCAGGGTCGCCACCATATTCCTTTACTATATCCATACTTGCAAGGGTAAGGCCAGCACCATTGCCAATTACTCCAATATTACCATCAAGTTCCACATAGGCAAATTCAAAATTATTTATCCTATTAAATTCCTCAAATTTACTGTAATCATGCCTATAGTGGGCATCATCATCTACATTTAATACTCCATCTGCTGCCAATATCCTTCCATCCTCTGTAATTACAAGGGGATTTATTTCCACAAGGGTGCCATCCATTTCTTTGAATACTTTGTATAATTTATAGATTATATCTGCAACCTTAGGTATTTCCTCAGAGGGGATGTTTATTTCCTTTAACATATTTCTGGCAAGATAGGGCAAAAATTCCTTTTGGGGATCCATATGGTATTTTACTATTTTTTCAGGACTTTTTTGGGCAACCTCTTCAATATCCACTCCTCCCTCTGTTGAGAATAGTATTAATGGCTTTTTTTCCTTTCTATCAATTACAATACCTAAATAATATTCTTTTTTTATAGGTAGTTTTTCCTCAACAAGAACCTTCTCTACTTTTTCTCCCTTTATCTCCTTGTTTAACAACTCCTTAATTTTTTTGTTGGCTTCTTCCAAAGTATCGGCAAATAATATCCCTCCTGATTTGCCCCTTCCCCCTACTAAAACCTGGGCCTTTATTACAACAGGTTTTTTTACCTCCTTAATTTCTCCTGATGCCACATACCCCTCTGGAATGGGTATTCCATAACTTTTAAATATATTTTTTGCCTCATACTCATGTAATTTCACAATTTCACCTTTATTTTTCTATGAAAACTTTAATTTATTTATGGTTTTAAATTTATCTGGCAATGTATAATTTTGTGTTAAATTTATATCTGATAATTGTATATTTTTAGTGATATATAAAAATTCTTTAAATCGGTAATTAAGGAATTTCTATTTTTATTATGGTACTTGCTCTTTAATTATTTTAAAATTTAGTTTTTCTATTTTATTTAGTTATTCTTTATTCTTAGTGTTATTTTTTATTTTTATATAATTTTGTAATATTTATTATTTTTTTAGATTTTTAAAAAGAATTAAGATTATTGTTAGTTTAGCATTAATTTTTTAAGGTTATAAATTAATATAAAATAAAGATTTAAATTATCTAATAGATTATAGCCATACATATATATTATAATAATTAACATATAATTATTAATTAACATATATTCATTTTTATTAAATATTATTAAAAATACATGAAAAAAGGTGAATAAATGAACATCCTTGAAAGAGCCATAAGGGATTTAAAAAATGGAAAAATGATATTAGTTTATGATAGTGATGATAGGGAAGGAGAAGTTGATATGGTAGTGGCCTCTGAAAAAATAACCCCGACACACATAAAAACTATGAGAAAGGATGGCGGTGGATTAATATGCACTGCAATACATCCTGATCTTTGTAAAATTATAGGAATACCCTTTATGGTGGATATTCTAAACCATGCCTCAGAGAAGTATCCAATTTTAAAGGGACTTTATCCAGATGACATACCCTATGATGAAAAATCTTCATTTTCAATCACAATAAACCATAGAAACACATTTACAGGCATTACAGATAATGATAGGGCCTATACCATAAAAAAATTTGCAGACCTATGTATTGAAAAGAGATTTAGTGATTTCACTAAGGAATTTAGATCTCCAGGGCATGTTATTTTATTAAAGGCCTCAGAGGGCCTTGTAAAAAATAGAAGGGGACATACAGAAATGACTGTTGCCCTTGCAGAGTTGGCCAATTTAACACCAGTAACCACAATCTGTGAAATGATGGGGGAGGATGGATTTGCAATGAGTAAAGGTGAATCAAAAAAATATGCCGAAAAAAGGAATTTAATATATCTAAATGGAGAGGATATTATAAATTACTACTTAGAAAAGAACAATAAATAAAATAAATAGCAATTTGGTGAAATTATGGGTATTAAGGTAGGTATTGTGGATACTACCTTTGCAAGGGTGGATATGGCCTCTGCTGCCATAAAAAGACTTAATGAAATGACTTCAAAAATAAAAATAATAAGATACACTGTGCCAGGAATAAAGGATCTGCCTGTGGCCTGTAAAAAACTTATAGAGGAGGAGAATTGTGAAATTGTTATGGCCCTTGGAATGCCTGGGGGTAAGGATAAGGATAAAGTTTGTGCCCATGAGGCCTCCCAGGGCCTTATGATGGCCCAACTTATGACCAATAAACATATAATAGAGGTATTTGTTCATGAGGATGAGGCCAAGGATGAAAAGGAACTTGAATGGGTTGCAAAACAAAGGGCTAAGGAGCATGCAGAGAATGTTTATTATTTACTCTTTAATAGGAAATTTTTAGAAAAAAATGCAGGTAAGGGATTAAGACAGGGTTTTGAAGATGCAGGACCTGCCAGGGAGTGATGAATTTAATAGGTTGGATATTAAAGAATAATTATTATTCTATTGTTTTAAATATTAAACAATGGATAGGTTTATATACTATAAAATTAAGGTATTATTAACCATGGAATATGGTAAATAAAAATAAATACATTTAATACTTAGGTGAATAAAATGGCTTTTGGTGAATATAAGCAAAATAATAGAAATGTTCCTGTAGTTGAAGGAAAAGAATATGATGTAACTATTGAAGATGTGGGTAGGGGAGGTGACGGAATAGCAAGAATCGAGGGTTTTGTTATTTTCGTCCCAAATACTACTAAGGGAGAAACACTTACAATCAAAATAACCTCAGTAAAAGAGAAATTTGCCTTTGCTGAAAGATTGTAATTAATTTATATTTTATTATTTTTTAAATAAATTAATCCATATATTCAAATAAATAAATTAATATTATTAAAAAATAAATGGCATCAGATTATATATATTTTACATATTATATTTTTCTCATCATTATCAGCCGGGGATAACCTCATCATCTGCCTTAAAAATTAGGAGTTTGATGTAATATATTCGTCCAAAATATTTAATATTTCCCTTATCAATTTTCTTTCACTAGATGGATCCAATTCAATATTGGATCTGACAATAACGTATAATTTAATATCATTTTTAACTACAGGCTTAATATATAAATAATGCTTCTCATCATATTCAATAGATATTTTAGAAGGTTTATTTCTTGAGGATTTATAAATACTTTGAAATAGGGCACTGTATTTTGCAGATTCCTCATAAGGATCCTTAAGGGTAGATATCACAGGAAATCCCTCGTCATTGGCTATGGTTATACTAACCACTTCGTTTTCAAGTGCGACCTCTATTAAATCATATTTATTAGATAACTCCCCATAATCAGTATCCAACTCTGCACCAATATTCAAAGTTGTATGTTTTTTTAATTCAAGTAAACTACTTACAATTTCATTTTCAAGTTGTTCTTTTTCTGCCTGTTTTTCCCTTTCCTTTATAACACGGTATATTGTCCATATAATTATGCCAATAAAAAGACCTACTAAAAAAAATATAAAAAATACTATAATAGGACTCATAAATATAACACCCCCTAATTAACTTCAATATTTATTATTGGATCTATGTTCAATGGATAGTCAGATATAATATCCATAATATTTCGCTTAATATTTTGTATAATTTTATCATCCTTAGAGGATTTACTTCTACCTCTATATATTATATCAAATCCAAAGAATCTTTTAGGTTTTAATTTTATGTTACATTTACATTTATATTCATCCTCATAATAGACATCTAAATATATTTCATAACTCTTTATATCTTTATGTGTTTTTAAATAGTCATTTATTTTTTCAATTAACTCATTTTTAATGTTTTCTAACTCCTCACGACTGGGAGTAAATGCTTCTTTAACAATATCATCAATTATTTCTTCATCAGGGAGGGGTATATTAAATTTCTTTAGTAATTCTTCCCTACTTAAAGGTTTTGTATATTCATTCTCTTTTATCTTTTTTTCTTGCTTCCTGCCTTGTAAATCCCCTTTTTCTACATCATCAATTAAGGATTCAACTTCCTTTTTTAATATCATTTGAGGATAATATTCTATCAATATTTTTACCTTCTCAATATCATACTCATATACATCAATTACAACGTTAGGATCCTTTAATAGTTTTTTAATTATTATACAGGCATCCTTATTAAATAATACTTTATCACCATATTCACAGGCAGAGAGTATTGGTTCTTTATCATGATATACTAAATATCCCCTTCTAAATACCCCCTCTTCCTTGCCAAATATTTCCAACAGTCTATAATCTTTTAAATACTCTTTATAATTCTCTCCAGCATCCATCTTTAAAGGTTTGCCCTCAGGTATTGTTAAGGTTATATTGTAGTACTTTAGACTTTCAAGAGTGGGATCTATATCATCAGAGGTAAGTTCAACATTTTCAGATTCAACCTTATCAATTGTCTCCTTTTTTATAAACATTTCTTTAAAGAGATCCATCATAATTCTTAATTTTTCATCAGTGTATTCATATATCTCAACTATGGGCCTGCTATTTTTCATATTCTCTATGTAATCTATTGCCCTACTCCCAAAAATATCTTCGCCCCTATAACTGTACCAGTATCCAATAATTGAACCTTTACTTAGAAATATATATCCCTCTTCAAAGTAACCATCTTTTTTTAGGGACATTCTTAAATATCCATTAAAATTCTGCAGTTCTTTAATTATTTTATCTACATCGCCCTCCTCCACGATTTTTACTAAATTGCCCTCTATTATTTGCACAGCCATTACTATCCCCCTTAAAACTTTAAAACTAATGTAATAATACAAATATATAAATTTTTTAAAATTTTTATTGAATTATGTTTATATGTATCTTATTAATAAATATTTTTTTATTTGACAGTATTGGGATTTAAAATTAAAATTACTATTTTTATTTTAATTTAACATTGATAATTTTATTTATATAAATAGTTTTTAAAATATAAATATTAGTTATTTTATTTATTTTTGATTTAAATTATAGTTATTTTAATGTTATTTATATTATTATAAATATATAAATATTAACACCTAATTATTAAAAGGGTAAAAACATGGAGATTGGACTTACAGTGGTGGCCCATAACAAAATAGGGATATTGCACAAAATAACTGGAGTAATATCCGAACTTGGAGGAAATATACTTTACACCCAACAATTTATAAAGGAGGAGGGCTCTGGATTAATATATATGGAAATAGAAAATATATCTGATGAAAAATCCCTTTTAGAATCTATAAGGAATATGGAAGGTATAAAGGAAGTGGAAATTCATTCCACACTAAAAAAAATATTTGGTAAGAGAATAATAATAATTGGGGGAGGAGTTCAGGTTTCTCAGGTAGCCCTTGGGGCCATAATTGAGGCAGATCGGCATAATATACGAGGGGAGAGAATAAGTATAGATACAATGCCGGTAGTTGGAGAGGAAAACATAGCAGATGCAGTGCTATCAGTTGAAAAACTTCCAAGGGTAGGATTATTAGTTCTTGCAGGCTCCTTAATGGGTGGAAAAATCACTGAGGCCATAAAAAAACTTAAAGAAAAAACAGATATTCATATAATATCCCTAAACATGTTTGGAAGTGTTCCAAAGGTGGCTGATTTGGTAGTCACTGATCCAGTTCAGGCGGGGGTAATTGCAGTTATGTCTGTTGCAGACACTGCAAAATTTGATATAGATAAGGTTAAAGGGAAAATTATATAATTTTCATTTATGATATAACTCTCTTTATAGTTATTCCATTAACATTAAGTATGCAAAATTTATTAAAAAATGACCTCTCTAAATTAATAATATTTGAAGCCATCTCTACTAATGTAGGTTCCACCTTAACACCAATTGGCAACCCTCAAAACCTCTTTTTGTGGCAAAAATGGAATATATCATTTATGGCCTTTATTATAAAAACATCTCCATTGGTAGTTCTTCTTTTTGCAATTCTTTTAATATTTGCATGGATTGTTTTTCCCAAATAAAAAAATAAAATTTTCAGAAAATAACAAAAATAATATGCCTAAGAAAAAGGATTTATTTATTCTATCCCTAATAATGTTAATTATATATTTAATTTCCCTTGAAGTTAGGCTAGTTTATTGGATACTACCAATTATTTTTATATGCTATATTTTATTTTATAGGGAGATATTGTTAAAGGTAGATGGTTATTATTGGTAATGTTTATTATTATTTTTATTGACTTCCAGGCTATTGGAACAACACCTATTGTATTGGAAGGTATAAAATCATTAAATCTACATTCAATAACCTATGGAATAAATGTTGGGGGAAATAGTTTAGTTATATCCTCTTTGGCCAATATTATTGCACTAAGAATGTCAAAGGATAAAGAAATATAGCTGAAGTTCCATAATTATTCCATGCCTTATTTCCTTGTAGTTTTAATACTTACCTGCTATATTTTTTTCTAATTTTATAGGAGGATTATAGTAAAACATATAATATTTTAAATCCATATAAAGGGTTTCCTCTGCACGTTCAGTGTTTGGGAGTGTAAGGAGAAGGAGTATATTGGCATTAGAATTTTTACTTTTTAAATATTATTTTTTATTACCTCTTTAAGTAATATAGAATTTTTACTTTTTAGTTATTTAATTTAAGTATATTATTTTTCTTTATATCTCAAGATTTAAATTATTTTTTTATTATTTTTATATTGAAGATAGGTTTAGATAATACTCTTGATTATAAATTTATAATCTTCATTTAATGTATTTTCTGAGAAATGTTATTTATTATACTTTATTTTTAATGTGAAGTAGGTTTAGTATTTATTTTCTTTATATTTTTAATTAGTATTAATTTCTACTTTTTTAGTATTTGATTTTAAGTATTACTTTTTATTAAATATTCCATTTCCTTTTATAGGTATTTGGATTATTTTAATTTTATTTTATTATTTTTTTTATTTTTAATTTTTTTATATTATTTTTTTATTTATATAATTTAAAAATATTATGTGCCATACTATATACCACTAATAAAAAGAATTAAACATTAATATCTCTATTTCCCTTTATTTTTATTATATTCACGAATACAATTAATAACATCAATAACTTTCCCATCTGTTTTAATACCATTTGGGTTATAGTGGGTTCTTGATGCCTTAAAACCCATCTCCTTTAATCTATCAATTAACTCATGGATGGGAGGTGCAAGTTCCTTTATATTACTGCATATATTATGAATATCGTAGCAACCTATTACATCACTTAAGGCACTCTCTTCATATATCTCCCCAATTATTTTTTTACTTCTCTCGGAATAGTTTTTATCCCCAACAACCTTTAAAGATGACTTTACAATATCCCTATCATTTATAGGTTCCAAATAAAAAACACCTCCAAACCCCCTTTCAAATCCATCTTCCCTTAATTTTATTATTTTTTCTTCATTTTCTATTTTTATATACCCTAATTTTTTTAAGGAATTATCGGCTTTTTTTGCCCCTCTCTCAGTTATTAAAAAGGTTCTAATATAGTGATCAGTGAAATGGGAAAATATGGGTTTAAGTCCAATATCATACTTAGAGGCCATTCTTATGGCATACCCTATTAAAAGCCTAATTGCTAATTCTTTATCTCCTAATATTGGTATAGCATCATAATTTCTAATACATGTTTTTCGATATGTGCCATATAAAACTGCCGTATCTGTGGCTGTCATAGATAATAATCCATTCTTTGTAATACAACTACGAATAGCACTATCTATATAAGGATTGGGGGAGCCAAATGGATCCAAATCTACCACATTAAATGTTCTAAAATTTTCTGATAGAAGGACATTTGCATCCTTGTGGATTATTTCCACATTCTCCAAATTGTTTATTTTTAAATTTTCCCTTGCCAATTTAATTGCATTTGGATTTATATCCCCAATTATTACCTTTATCTTACCTGAGGGATTAATCAACTCCTTAGCATATCTTAAACCCCTAACACCACTTCCCCCTAATGGATCACATATTATAAAGTCCTCTCTTTTATGGTCACTTAATAAACTTTGTACAACAGCAATAGATATATCTCTGTTAGTCTCCATTACAGAATTGTAAAATATTTTGTCCTTTTTTGATAGGGATCTATTTTTTGGCACTTTTAGTTTTATCTGGCCTTCCCTTATTATTTCCATAAAATCACCAAAATTATTTAAAAAATAACTTATATAATCTTAACCCCATCAATTATTAACAATAAAAATTCCAAAAAAATAGTCTTAATAGATAACCTTTCCTGCTCACAGCCCATAAATCTTATAAGTTATCTGCAAGGAAAAATACTTTTAGCTCCTTTCTCTTTAGATTTTATAATATTATCTTCCTAAGTATTCTTAGATAGGTAGTATTTAGTCAAATAATTTAGTTAATTTTCTTATTCTTATATTTATTATTTTTCTTATTTTTCCATTAAATCTTATTATTCATTATTAACTATATTTTAATTATATTTATTTTATTAATTACAATTTAATAGAACCTAAAATTTTATAGGTTTTTATTTTTTATAGATATTTATTTAAAACAATTTTTTTATAAATTTATTTATTTAACTATATAAAACCCTACTTCCCATCAAAAATAATATAAATAATACCTATATAAATATTATAAACCCAGTAGAAAAATACACAAAAGAAATGAAAGAATAAGAGAATTAATAAAACCAGTTATAGATGAACACTATCCATCTAAGGCCAATAGGGAGACAATATCCCTGCATAACCTTATAACCTTTAATTCTTGCCTCAAGGAAAAAAGGATTTTACTAAAAGGTTAAAAGAAGAAACTATCAAGGTAATAGGGAATACGTAAGTATAGGGTTATTATAATTAAAGAAAAACAGAGTTATCTTTAAAGCCTTTTATTAAGGTAAAGTATGAAATATATAAAAGAGGAGAGGATTAAACCCATAATTATTGGAGGTATTGTCGGTGGAGTACTTTTTTCCTTTCTTCCATTTCCAACATATATTATTCCTTATCTCCTATCTGGTGTTATCACTGCCTATTTAATAAGTAAAGAATTTCCAAGAAGTAATATGGAGTATATAGTAGCTGGAGGATTAAGTGGAGGTATTGGAGGATTTGTAAGTTGGTGTTTAGATATGTTGATAATTATTGCGGCAGTTCCATCTATGGTAAGTTATTATATTGATCCATCTATGACAGGCTACTATATTGAGGAAGTATATATGGAGAGTAGGATTGCAGTAGACTGGTATATAACATACATTCCCTTCTATGTGGTAATAGGTGCCATCTCTGGAGTCATTGGAGGGATACTCTACGGGAAATTAAAAAATAAATAAAAATGATAATATGGATAAAAAGATTCTTTACATTTACTTAACCATGCTATTTTTATTTCTTATTTTTTATATGGGTATTTTTTTAGCACCTTACCTATATGATATAGATGAACTATCCTCTCTTTTTATTTACAGTATATACTCCCAGATCTGTCATCAAATGCCTGAAAGGAGTTATTACATATTTAACCATAAAATGGCAGTATGTGCCCGATGCTTTGGAATCTATACAGGGATTTTATTTGGTATGATTATCTATCCATTTATTAAAAGATTAAATAACTTCAAGACTCCAAATAGATGGTATCTAATTTTGGCATTAATTCCTATGGGAATAGATGGTACTACTCAGTTAATAGGTTTAAGGGAGAGTTTTAATGAATTAAGGTTTATAACTGGATTCTTAGGGGGATTTGTATCTTTATTTTATATTCTACCTATTTTTATAAATGTGGCCTATGACTTATTAGGAATAAAAGTAAAATAAAGCCCTAATCCCTAACTACCATAGTTCCAATTCCCTTCTCTGTAAATATCTCTAAGAGAATGGAATGGGGTATCTTTCCATTTATTATATGAACACTTTCCACTCCTTTGTTTAGGGCATTTATACAGGCCTCAACCTTTGGTATCATTCCTCCAGAAATTACGCCCTTATTGATTAACTCCTCTATCTCAGATATAGTAAGTTTTTTAAAGAGGGTGGAGGGATCCTTTACATCCTCCATAATACCATTAACATCTGTGATCATAATCAACTTCTTTGCATTAATGGCTCCAGCAATATCTCCTGCAACTATATCTGCATTTAAATTAAATGCCTCTCCCTTACTATCTATTCCAATGGGGGATATTACAGGGATGTATTTTTTTTCCAATAGTAGGTCTATTAATTCAGTGTTTATCCTTTCCACTTCCCCAACTCTCCCTAAATCAACCTCAATTTTTTCATTGTCCTTTATAATATATTGTATTTTTTTTCTGGCCTCAATTAAATACCCTGATTTTCCAGAGAGTCCTATGGCCTTTCCCCCATATTTTCCAAGTTTAGAGACAATATCCCCATTGATTTTCCCAGTTAATATCATCTTAACTATGTCCAAGGTTTCCTCATCTGTAACCCTTAAACCATGGATAAACTCTGGTTGTTTTCCCATTTTTTTCATTGCAGCATCTATTTCAGGGCCTCCTCCATGAACTACAACTGGATTTAGGCCAACAAATCTTAAAAGAACCACATCCTTTGCCACCCAATTTTTAGCCTCCTTATTCACCATGGCATGGCCCCCATACTTTATTACAATCTTTTGATCTTGAAACTTACATATATAGGGCAGGGCCTCTGTTAATATCTCAGCCTTTAGGGAATTATCAATATTCATTATTTCACCTTTTTTATGCATTTATAGTCAAGGACATAATAATTTAAACTTATTAGGGATATAGGATCACATACTAAATGGTTTCCTCTGCACATCCAGTGCTTAGGGATGTAGGAAAAGAGGGTAGGTTATAGGATTTCTAATTTTTAAGTATCTACTTTCTTTTATTTCACTAAATGTTTAATTTTTCCTATATCTTAGAATTTGGGTTATTTTAATTTTAATTTTTTTAATTTTATTATATTTTAGATTATAGTTTTTAAAAAATTTATGTTCCTAACTATAATAAAGAATATTTTAAATTATAAAAAAATAATAAAGATTTGAATATTCAAAAATAATTTAATAAAAATGATTTAATTTAAAAAAATTATATTTATTATTATAATCAGTTATATAATTTAACTTTAATCTAAAATAAAAAAATATTCTACAACAATAATTAATAAATGATTAAAAAGTATAATAGATTAATTAAAGAGGAATAATTAAGGATTATTTTTATATAGCTAAAATAAGATAAAAAAATAAGATTTTTACCATCTAAAAAAATAAAAATAATTTCGTAATTATTCTTCTTAATGCTCTGATTACTAGGAGAGTGGGCAGAATCCTTTGGCAGGTGTATTATGAAAGTTATATCAATATAAAGTAGAAAAATATTTCTATTTATTAATATTTTATTTCCTATTTATAAAATTATTAAAAAAATAAAATATTAATATAAACAGAATAATCTTAAAATTTTAAAATAATAAAAAATTATTCTTTATTTTTATAATATTTTTTATTTTAATATATGGTCAAACATATATATTTCAACTTTAGATCTAAAAGATAAATAATAGAATAATAGAATAAAAAAATAATAATATTAACAAAAGGATTACTATCAGTCCCTTACCTTAACCTAATTAGGATCCCATAATAAACCCCTCAGGGAGAATTATCCTTTCCCCAGTGCTTAGGAGCATTAGGAAAGAATAATGATGGGATTTTTACTTTTTAAGTATTATTTATATTTAGGCATTTTAAGATTTTCCCATATTTTTTAATTATTCTATGTATTTTATTTTTAACATTAATTTTTTACAATTTTTTAATTATATTAAATTATTTTTTGTTTTTTTGCTTTTAATTTTTTATATACATTATTTTTTTAAGGCGTATTTAAAAAAATAGTTATTTTATTTACTACAAATAATCATAATATATATAAAAAAATTATTATATTAACTTGGAACTCCCATAAGAATCACTATTTTTACATTATTTTATATTATCTTAATTATAATACTATCATCCTATAAATGAAAAACAAATAAAAAAACATCATTTAAAAAGGGAAATAATGAAAAACTTCAAAAGAGTAATATTGGCTGGAACCTCCTCAATGGTAGGTAAAACAACAATAGCCACTGGAATAATGAGGGCCCTTTCTAAGAAATACAATGTGCAACCCTATAAGATAGGACCTGATTATATAGATCCCACATACCATACAGTGGCCACTGGGAACCATAGTAGAAATTTGGATTCTTTTTTTATGGAGGAGCATCAAATTAGAGAGTTATTTAAAAGAAACTCTAAAAATAAGGATATAAGCATTATCGAGGGAGTTAGGGGATTATATGAGGGAATATCTCCCTATAATGATGTGGGGAGCACTGCCTCAATTTCAAAGTCCTTGGAATCTCCAGTAATTTTAATAATGGATTGTAGAAGTTTAACGAGAAGTGCTGCAGCAATAATTAAAGGATTTAAAAGTTTTGATGATAAGGTAAATATTAAGGGAGTTATATTCAATAAAATTAGAGGAGAATCCCATTATAAAAAATTAAAGGAGGCCGTATCCTATTATATTCCAGACATAGAGATAATTGGGGCCCTACCAAGGGATAAAAATATTGAAGTATCCCAAAGACATCTGGGCCTTATTCCTACCCCTGAAAATATGGAAAGTATGGAGAAACAGATAGATTTATGGGGCTCTATTGTTGAAGAATATCTTGATTTGGAAATGATTATAAATATAAGCAATAGTATTGAGTTTGAAGGTAGGGAGGATTTCCATAGTAATAAAGATTCTGAAGAAAACACACTGTGGAATATCGATAAAAACAGATGCACATTGGGCATAGCCTATGATGAGGCATTTAACTTCTACTATTGGGATAACTTAGATGCATTAGAGGAAAATGGAGCAAAAATTAAATTTTTCAGTCCATTAAGGGATGACACTATTCCCAATTGTGATGTACTTTACTTTGGGGGAGGATATCCTGAGGTATTTGCTGAGAAATTGAAGAGTAATACCTCCATGATAGATTCCATAAGGAACTTTGATGGTAAGATATATGGGGAATGTGGGGGATTAATGTATTTAAGTAAATCCATAGATAACATTGAAATGGTGGGATTATTAAATTGCAGATCCATTATGACAGAAAATGTCCAAGGGTTAAGTTATGTTTTAGGAACCTTTAAGGAGGATTGTCCAATAGGAAAAAGGGACCATACCTTTAAAGCCCATGAATTTCATTATTCTAAATTAATAGACATAGGGGAAAGAATATTTGCATACTATATAAACCGAGGAAAGGGAATAATAAATAGTATGGATGGTATAATATCCCATAAAGGGAGGGTTCTTGGAGGCTATGCCCATCAACATTGTGTAGGCAACCCATACTTTGCCTCTAACTTGTTAAGGGAGGAGTAATAAATTATAAAACCTAAAATATTGTAAAATATTATAAAATAATAAAATATTATAAAGTAATCTACTAAAGGTTTATATATTCCATTGGCATATGGTTATAATGCAGTTGATTAAGATGATACTGCATAAGACAGTCCCACCTATAAGGCGGTCCTATGGAGTAGCCACAGGGCTTCAATGAACATAGGATTTTCCAAGGGTGGGTATATTTTTTCTGTCTTCAATATTTATATTTACATGAATTAAGGATGAATTATAATCAATAAAAAATTATAGTTAAGAACATAATTTCTTAACTATAATCTAAGATATAAAAAAATAAAAATAATAAAAAAATAATTAAAAAAATTAAAAATTAAAAAAATAAAAAAATAAAATAACCTAAATCCTAAAATATAGGAAAAAATTAAAATTTAAAGAAATAAAAGAAAGTAAATACTTAAAAATTAGAAATCCCATAACTACCCCCTCCCCCCTACACCCCTAAGCACTGGATGTGCAGAGGAAACCATTTAGTATGTGATCCTATATCCCTAATAAGTTTAAATTATTATGTCCTTGACTATAAATAAAAATAATAATAAAAAAATAATATATAGTTTAAAATATCAATTCAATATAAATGTTTATTACTTAAATAATAAGAAAAAATTAACTTTGAAGAATTAATAAAGTTTATAATATTTTTTTAAAGTTCTTAAAAAAATAATTTAATTTAATATAATTAATTGTTTTTATAAATTATTATTTTTATATATTAATTGTTCCTTATTTTTTCTCTATTATTCCATAGATTTTTTATATAATTAATTTTTATAAGTTTTAGTACCTGCCAGAAATATAATTAAAATATTAAAAACAAATAAAAATAGAATTGAAATGTAGTAAAAAATAAGAAAAAATAAAACAAAAATATAGGAATTAATCAGAGGATGGATATATAAATACCATCTATCTAAGGGAGATAATAGTGGAAATATTCACATACTGGGACTTATATCCAAGTTAGTTCTTTTGCAAATAAATCCCATAGAGTTGTGAGAAGAGGGGCTGCTAAGGTTTTAATTTTTATTTTAATGGGTAATGGAAAGTAGGGTTATATTATTAAATTTTAGAATTATAAAATCATTTTAATTTACCTTATTTATTATTTTTATATTTTTATTCGCTTTTATTTGTTGTTTAGTAAAAATACTTATAATTATTTTTTTAGGAATGTTATTATTTTAATAAGTTTAAAATAAAAAATGTGATAAAATGTTCTCAGTATTAATTCCTGTTTCACCATTGGAATCTGCAAAATCAAGGCTAAAAAATTTTTTTACATTTGAAGAAAGAAAGAACCTCATAAAAAATATGCTTTTAGATGTATATTATGGAACAAAGGACCTATGTGATAATGTTTATATTGTAAGTAAGGATAGGGAAATACTATCATTTTCAGAGGAACTTAATATGATACAAATATATGAAGATGGGAGTAATGGGCTTAATGGAGCCCTATGTGGTGCAATTAATAGGATAAAGGAAAATTCTGTAATGATAGTGCCTGCTGATGTGCCACTAATTAGAAGGGTTGATTTAAGGGAAATAATAAAGAAGTTGGAAGGAGATAAAGAATCTGTGGTAATATGCCCATCAAGGGGGGGCGGGACAAATTTATTGATTTTAAAACCAAAAAATATTATTAAACCATCCTATGAGGGATTTAGTTTTATAAAACATGTTGAACAATGTAATAAAAATAATATAAATGTATCCATATTTTCTTCCTTTTATATGTCCATAGATATAAATACAGTTGAGGATTTAGGAGAGGTACTTATTCATGGAAAGAATACCTACACCTATAAATATTTAAAAGAACTGGGAATATCTGCCTTTTCTAAGCATTCTTCAGCAGGGAGATTTGAAATTATAAGGAAGGATATTGAGTAATAAGATAGATAATAAAATAAATAATAACTTAGATAAATAATATTATTATAATTTTTAAATCTAACCGAAAAGTTTAAATATTAAAACTATTTATTTAAGGTATAGATTATAATCACGTTGCCAGGGTAGTCTAGTCTGGCGAGGCAGCGGACTGCAGATCCGCTTGAGAAGGGTTCAAATCCCTTCCCTGGCTTTATTTTTATATCAGGCTATATCCATAGATTTATATGTATGATTATTCAGATTATTGTAATTATAGTCAAGTATATGACATTAAATTATAGCCTAACATATAATTATAATAAAAGGACAAATTATTGAATTAATAAAGAAATACTTTAAATCTCTATCTTGGCCTAATATAACTTTCATAATGCCAGTTCTTTAAAGGGCTTTAGCCTTTTTCCCAGTGTTTGGAGTATCTAAGGAAAATAGTATAGAATTTTTACTTTTTATGTATTTTTTCCTTTTTTAAGTATTTTAAAATTTTAGATTTTTTAGTATATTTTAATTAGTTTTATTATTTTTTTATTTTTATAATAAAATATTTTTATTTTTTATATGATTATTATTGGTATTTGGTATTTTAAAATCCTTATATAAATTTTCTAATGGCTATCGCCTTAATTCAAATAGATAACTTTTTATATGCATTACATAATTAATTAATAATGTAAAAAAAATTAAAGGTGATATTTTGAAAGTTGCTATATTGGGAGCAGGTTGTTATAGAACACATGCTGCATCAGGAATTACAAATTTTGCAAGGGCATCAGAAGTGGCCAATCAGGTAAATAAGCCAGAAATTGCATTAACTCATTCAACAATTATTATGGGGGCTGAACTTTTACATTTAATCCCAGAGGTTGATGAGGTTGTTTTATCTGATCCCTGCTTTTCAGAGGAGCCAGGTCTTGTTGTAATTGATGAATTTGATCCAAAGGAAGTTATGGAGGCACATCTCTCAGGAGATCCTGAAAAGGTAATGCCTGCTATTAGAGAAACTGTTATGGCCAAAGCCAAGGAACTTCCAAAACCTCCTAAGGCCTGTATTCACTTAGTTCATCCAGAAGATGTTGGTTTAAAAATAGCCTCTAATGATAATGAGGCTGTATCTGATGCAGATATTGTACTTACATGGTTACCAAAGGGAAAGAGTCAGCCAGGAATAATTGAGAAGTTTGCAGAGGACATAAAAGAGGGGGCCATAGTAACCCATGCCTGTACAATACCAACTCCAAAGTTTGCTAAGATATTTAAGGACTTAGGCAGAGATGATTTAAATATAATTTCATACCATCCGGGAGCAGTACCTGAGATGAAAGGGCAGGTATATTTGGCAGAGGGGTACTCCTCAGAGGAAGCAATGGAAAAACTCTACAATATAGCAAAGGTTGCAAGGGGAAGTGCCTTTAAATTACCTGCAAACTTAATTAGCCCAGTATGTGATATGGGTTCAGCAGTTACTGCACCAGTTTATGCAGCAATACTTGCATATAGGGATGCAGTTACAAACATATTGGGGGCTCCAGCAGACTTTGCCCAGGCCATGGCAGATGAGGCTATTACTCAGATGTTGGAGTTAATGAGAAAAGAGGGAATAACTAAAATGGATGAAAAGTTGAACCCTAAGGCTCTAACTGGTACTGCAGACAGTATGTGCTTCGGACCTTTATCTGATATATTGCCCTGTGCATTGAAGGTACTTGAAAAATATGGGAAGGACAAATAATAAATAAAATAAAAATAAAATAAAATTTAATTTTTAATTTTTAAATTTTTTATATATAATCAAGAATATAATAAAAAAATATAGTTAAGATCATAACTCCTTAAATATAAATCTAATATAAAAATTAAAATAAATATAAAAAATAATTTAAAAAAATAAAAAATAAAAAAATAATAATTAAAATTAAAAAAATAAAAAAATTAATCTAAATCTTAAAATAAAAGGTAAAAAAATAAAATATTTAAAGATATAAGGAAAAATAATACTTAAAGAGTAGAAATTCTACAATCATTATCCCCCTCCCCTACACCCCTAAGCACTGGAAGTGTAAGGAAATCCTTTAAGTATGGATCATGGTATTTATAATAAGTTTAAAATATTATGTGTATTACTATAATTTAAAAAAAATTAAAAATTATAAAAATAAAATAATAAAAAATATAAGATAAAATATAAAATAGTGAAATAATCTAAATCTTAAAAAGATAAATAAAAGTAATACTTAAAGATATAAAAAAGTAAATACTTAAAGTAAATACTTAAAAAGTAGAGATTCCATATATCTACCCCCCCCCTCCTCCTACACTCCTAAGCACTGGAAGTGCAGAGAAAGTATTACTTTTGATGGGAAGTAGGTTAGTAAATTACCCTAAATCATAAGATATAATTGAAAAAATAAATATTTAAAAAGATAAAAAAATAAATTACTTAACCATACTATTTAAGGATATAAGAGAAAATAAAAAAATAGGAATTCTATAACTATCTCTTACACTACTAAAAACTGGAAGTGCAGAGAAAACCTTTAAGTATTGGATTGCTAAGATTTATAATAAGATTAAAATATTTTATGTGCCTAAATATAAAATACTTAAAGATATGATAGAAAGTAAATATTCAGAAAGTAGAAATTCCATACCACTATTCCCCCTCTCTACATTCCTAAGCACTGAAAACGTAAGGAAATCTTTTAAGTATGAGATTACTGTGCTTATAATACGTTTAAAATGTTGTGTTTTTTATTATATTTTTTTTAAATTTTTATTAATTCATTAGTTCTTTTTTAAGAGATTAATTTACACTTTTTGGTGATGTAATGGATTTTTCCCATGTGGAAAGGAATTTTAAAAGATTAAAATATGGAGAAATTACCCTAAAGGAAGGATTATTATCAAAAGAGGATACCCTACATATTTTTAAAATATCCCATTGGAGGGATTATTTAAAACTCTTCTATTTGGCCTCAAAGGTTAGGGATTATTTTAAAAAAGAAATAGAGATTACTTCAACAATACATATAACAAATATTTGTAAAGTGAATCCAAAATGTCTATACTGTGGTTTTGCAGCAGGAACCTCTAAAAATGGATACTATGAGCCCTTTAGGATCTCAAATGAGGATATTAAAAAATCAGCCATTGCCATAGAAAAAAGTGGCATATGTCGAGTAAGTTGCTCTTCGGCCCATGGGTATGAGGGAAGAGAGGTTCTAAGGGCCTTAAGGATAGTTAAGGAAAATACAAACTTAGAGGTTTTAGTAAATGCTGGAGGTGATTTAACTAAGGAATCCATAATAAAGATGAAGGAATACAATATAGATTGCATCTGCTGTAATTTAGAAACTACAAACATCCAATTATTCAAAAAAATTAAACCTGGAGAGAATTTAGAGGATAGGATAGAGATTTGTAGGTTAGTTAAAAAGCATGGTATAGAGTTATCCTCAGGCTTACTTTTAGGTGTTGGGGAGAGTTATGGGGATAGGGTAAATCATCTCCTATTTTTAAAGGAATTGGGGGTAGATGAAATCCCTATTATGGGATTTAATCCATATCCTGGCACCCCTATGGAAAATCATCCAAAATGCCTCCCATTGGAACAGGGAAAAACCATTGCAATAGTTAGATTAATGTTTCCCAATATTAGAATAACCTCTCCAACTCCCACAATAGGGCCTGAACTTATACAATTTGCACTTATGGGAGGTGCCAATAATATAGCAACAGTAATACCTGATAATCATCCTATGAACATAAAGGGGGTTGGCAATCCAAAAACTGGAAATTTAAGGGAAGTACTTAAAATGATTAAGGAATTGGGATTAAAGGCAAAATTATGTAATACCTCTTTTAAGTAGGGATGCTCTATGAAATCTCCTTCTAAGATAGGAATAACTGAGATGTATAGGGATATTGCAGAAAATATTGGCATAAAAAACTATGATATAGTTAATCCCTATAATAATAAATTAAAGGAGGATTATGATTTATTGATTATCTCAAAGGGATATAAAAAAAAGGTTAAAAGGTTAAATCCCTACCCTATTTTTGAAATAATCTCAACTACATTTGATGATCTAATTAAAAGTATAAATGAATTAAATAAATTGGACATTGGAACTCCTGAAAAAATAAAAAGTTATTCTGAGCAAATAAATGGGAAAAAGGAATATATTAAGTCCATTAAATACAGTAGGGATATTTATGTTAATCCAAAATGCGAATTTATAAAAAAAATTGTAGTTGATTTAGATATTCCAATATCCAAGGAAGGAATTCCCATAATTCCAGATTATATGGCAAATGAATATAATAATCGTAAAAATAAAATAAATGAAATAAATAAAATTGGCAATAATATAGATAAAAACAATAATAAAAAAAATAATAACCACAATAATAGCCCTAAATTAATTCTAAAAACCCATAAATATAAATTAAAGACCCTTGAAAGAATAGAGGACAGATATTTGTCAATAATAAATTTTATAAATTCACTATAGTCAAAACGAAATTTTATAATAAATAAAAAAAATCTCAATTCAAAGGAATTAAATAAAAAAATAAAATAATAATTATTAAAAAAAATAATAAAATAAAATATAAAAAAATTATAGTTAAATATATAATATCTAAACTTATTATTACAATATAAAATAAAAATAATAAAAAAATATTTATAAATAATAGAAGATACTCTAAAATTCATATCCAATTTAGATTTATGGTTAAACTCATAACCTTAACTATAATCCTTATGTAATAATAAAAAAGGTAAAATAATAGGAAAGGTACTTTAAATCCTATCCTGGAACATAACTTTCATAATATACATCCTGTAAAGAAATTCTGCCTGCTCTTCTATACTTAGGGTATTATGGAGGGATAACATAGGATATTTAATTTTTTAGTGTAATTATTCCTTCTTAGATATTTAAAATATAGACTATTATTTATATTTACCATAGTTCCTACTAAAACTAATATATACTAACCACTAACTTATATAAAAATATTATACTTAAGGAAAAAAGGATTTTACTAAAAGGTTAAAAGAAGAAACTACCATAGATATAAAGGATACATTGAGCAGGAAGTTCTCTAAAAAAAATGAAGAAAAAGGGCGTTACATTCATTGCAGTGAAAAGAGAGAACATAATAGAGGGGTATAAGGAACAGGAGTACTACAGGTTCCTCTCTAAACTGAGAAAGAAAATTAATATTTTTCTCAGTTGTAGATAACTTCAGATTGATATATATACAGGCCGTAAGTAGAAGGGGCCTATTTGTTAAGATTATTCTTAGTTTGATAATCTTTTAATTTCTGTCCTTAATAGGTGATGGGAACTAGGGTATTTATATTTTATTTTTTATTTAATTACTATTTAAAATAAAATCAATGGCTTACTTAAATGTCTTCTTGCAGAGACTGGAACTTCATAAAATCCCTCTAAAAGATCCCTTTTCACCTCAATTAATTTTATATCATTATAACCTACCCTTTTGCCACATTTATTGCATTTATATCCACTTTTAACCCCCTTGGATTTTAAGGTGCCTCCACATGAGCATACTTTATTCTTAATATATTTCTTATTTAATTTTAATACCTTCATTTTTTCAATGTTTATTCCTAAGGGCTCTTCTCTAACTGTGCCATATACTCCAATTGCATCTCCCTCTTTTAACTTCCTTACGATATTTCTAAACTCCTTTGTAGGCTCATAAGCAATACAGTCTATTTCCCCAGTACTATCCTTTAATTTAAAAATTACTGTACCTCCAATTATATCCTTTGGTTCTTCAACTACCCATCCATAAACTATTACTCCAGTATTTGGATATATATCCCCAATATTCAAAGGCCTTAAATGGGCATCAGTTCCCTGATTTGTTTTAAATATGGTGTATCTATCTATTTCCTCTCCACATACTACCATTTTCATGGCCTTCAATAAAACATCCTTTTCCAAGCCCCTTATACCATATAAAACAGGACATTTTGTTCTTGGTGCTATTACCTGTTTATCTCCATCTACGTTATTAAAGGTCAATGGGAATGTTTTTTTATCCATTTCCACAACTGATTTATTATCTATTATTCTTTCCTTCCCCCAATTTTCCCTTTTTCTATAGGTTAGAAGTTCATAGGTATAGGGCCCATTGGAGGCTATACTTCCTAAGGCCCCAATAATGCCCAATTCTTTTTTATACCCTATATATTCCCCATTTATGTTTTTTATAGTTTTTTTTGCATACTCCACATCAACTATATCATATAGTACCTTTTTATAGTATTTTCTTAGAATATCCCTATTTTTTTTATAATCCTCATCCCTTAAGAAGACTATTCCTGGATTGGTGTTTTCATTCTCAAAATCAGAGTATTCCTCAACATATTTTATAACTATTTTTTTTATATATTCAATATCTTTATCCTTTAATTTATCTTTTTCAATAATTCTTAAACTAATCCCTCCATTTCCTCGGGTCTTATACTTTACCATGGGATTCATCCTTATTAATTTTGGGGTATCAAGGAGGTATTTTTTTCCCAATTCCTCCATTAAAAGGGTCCCAATATATGTGGTACAATATCTATCTTTACTATCTGTATCATCTATGCCTATAAACATTATTTCACCTAATAAATAAAAAATTTTAAATTATTATTAAAAAAGATTTATAGGTATAAATAAATATAAAAAAATAAATAGAAGATATAATTGGATACTTAACATTATTTTAACATAAAATGATAATGATAATATTAAATAAATAAAAAAATCAGTTAAAGAAATAAAATAAAATATAAAATAACAGTTAGGGCTTTAATGTCAAGTTTATCTCTACCTTGGCCTTAACTATGATGAAATTCAGTGAATAGTAAGTAATGTCAAAAAATTCCGCCCAATCCCTTAGTTTTTAGGAGTATAAGTGGTATAAGAGGATTTCTAATTTTCATGTCTTTATTTTTTTTAAGCATTTTAAAATCTTAGAGTTTTTATTATAATTTTAATTATTTTTTATTTTTATATTAATATTAATAATTTTATAAAAAAATTTAGTATTTTAATTTTTAATTAATTTTATTATTTTTTAATTATCTATTAAATCCCTATTTTTTTATATTCTTTATAGGATTTTTTTAAAAGTTCTATTACTGGAAGTTTCTTTCCTGCCAAAAATTCAATGCATGCCCCTCCTCCAGTACTTATATGATCTATATCCTTGGAAACCCCCACAATACCTGCAACTGCTGATAAATGACCTCCCCCTATAACAGTAAAGGCCTTAGATTTTGTTATGGCATAGAGTATCTCTGCAGTTCCCTTTAAAAAGTTTTTATTTTCAAAAACCCCTGCTGGACCATTTGCAACTATGGTTTTAGATTCTCCTATTATATCGCCATAATAATCTATAGTTTTTGTACCTATGTCATGTATAGGGTAGATAATCCTTTTTTCCAAAGATAATTCCATTTCCTCCCTCTGGCCCTCAATGTTTAATGCAACATCTATTGGAGTTTCTATCTTATCCCCATAGGTTTCCAATAAATCCTTGGCTATCCCTATTTGATCTAAGTATCCCATATCTCTAATAACATCTTTATTTGGACCTAAGTCATAACCCTTGGCAATTAAAAATATATTTGCCACAATACCTGTTGTTAATATCCTATCGGTAGAGTTATTCTTCAAAACATTTTTAATAACCTCTATACTATCATCAGCCTTTGCTCCCCCAAGTATGAAAATTGAGGGCTTATCAGGATTTTTTATAATCTTATCAAGGGTTTTTATTTCTTTTTCCATGATTTTTCCAGCAATCACTGGCATATAGTATGCAAGACCCACTAAGGAGGGCTGAGCCCTATGGGCTGCTGCAAAGGCATCATTTATAAAGTAATCAAATAGGGAATGAAGTTGTTTAATCATTATGGTTTTTCCCTGTTTTTTTGGACAGGATATCCCCTCCCAGTTATTCCAATCCTTTAATACTTCCTCAGAGTAGAATCTAACATTTTCCAATAATAATATATCTCCATCTGCCATTCTCTTTATTGAATTTGTAGCATGGGAACCAAATAAATCATCAACATAATATACTTCACTACCTAAGGATTCAGATAGTTTTTGGGCATGGGCATGCAGTGGGGTAAAATCCTTTTTACCAGGCCTACTTTGATGTGCCAATATTACAACCTTTGCCCCATTATTGGAGAGTTCCTTTATTGTAGATTTACAGGCCCTAATTCTTGTATCATCCAATATGGTGTGATTATTTACATCCATAGGACTGTTTATATCCACCCTTAATGCCACTGCCTTTCCTTCAAAATCAAAATCATCAATGGTTAAAAACATGATTATCTCCTCCTTTTCATATAATATGTCTTTATTATTAATTATATTTCATAGATATATAATTTTAGGTGTCATTATCCAACCTTGATATAATATTTCTTTTTTTTTATTTAATACTAATTTTTTAATAAATAATACTTATAAAAAATATTTATTTTATTATGGGATATTAAATGTATATTGGCGGAGTGTGTCTAACATATAACTTCAATACTTATTAATAGTAAAGTATATATTTAAAATATTGCCAATAATAATAGTATGTTAAAGAGATGGGATACTAGAAATTACGACATAAAATTAATTTTAGAGGTATTCGACTGGATTAATGTACCTTTTGA
>JAHEQB010000016.1 GCA_019561555.1 Methanothermococcus sp. SCGC AD-155-C09 | reverse complement strand
ATAAATTAGATTATAGAAAATGTCTTTTATTCTATCGTGATTACACGCCTATAATTTAGTATTTGTTGTAAATAAGCATTTTCCTTCTGTCCCCTTAATGAGGAAGGTATTTAGATTTAGATTTAATATAAAAGGAGAGTATTTAGAAATTATTTAGATGGGAATATAAAGAAGACCCTATAATACCTATAATGTTTATTACCATGTTTTTGGTTATATTTTTATCCAATATTGGAGTATTTAATTACTTAAATAACATAATAACTCCAATAACCAATATTCTTAACTTAAACCCAAATGTTGGATTGATAGCCTTAACGGAAGTAATAAATGTTCAGGGAGCCATTATTATGGCAGGAGGGCTATTAAATGAAAACGTTTTAAATAGTAAGGAGGTATTAATAGGCCTTATTATTGGAAATGTAATAACTCTCTCATCAAGGTATGTAAAACACTCTCTGCCCCTACATGTTTCATTATTTGGAGTAAAACTTGGAACAAAAATAGTTATGATAAATTCCATTATTACTCTGATATTGGATATTCTCATAATAGGGATTATTCTATCAATATAATAATTACTTTAAAATAAATTTCCCAAATACCCCTTAAGTATATCCCTTAAAACCTTTGAAGGGTTGTCCATATCTCCCTTTTTAACTACATATTCAATAAATCCATTATCTATAACAAATTCCAAAAGTTTATCTATGTTATCATTATTCATTTTTTTTAAAATACTTCTAAATTTAATTCCAAAATCAATTTCTCCTCCAATTTCCCTTTTCCATAGGGTTTCATAATTTTTTAAGTATTTAAGATCATATTTATTCTCCATCAAATATTCATCTATTATTTTTCCACAGATCTTAGCACTTTTTGCTCCGTAGTATAATCCCCCTCCACTTATAGGTTTTACCTGGCCTGCTGCATCACCAACAAGAAGAAGATTTCCTTTTACAGTATTTTTTAGATAACCTATGGGAAGGGCTCCAACTGAGAACTCCACAGGAATAGCGTTTTTTAACATTTGAGAGGCTATTGGATGGTTATTTATAAAATTAATAAGTTTATTGTAGGCATTTGAACTATCACATAACCCAACCCTTACCCTATCCTTTCCCATGGGAATTATCCATATAAAAAAGTCCCTACAGTAGGATTTATCCAAGAATACATAAACAAAGTCATCATCCACATCCACGTTAATTAATTCAATCTGGGCCCCTGATAATATCTCCCTATTCATTGGAATATTAGCAGATCTTCCAATACTGGATCTTACGCCATCGGCTCCAACTATAATCTTAGGATCTACCCTGTAAGTTTCCCCCATATGGTTAATCAATAGAGAGTAGTTATTGCCCTTACTTTCCTTCAATAAATTATTTAGATCATTCAACAGTCCTCCTTTATTTTTTTTAGGGTTATTTGGGGTTTTAATTAATTTTCCATGGGCCTTTAATAAAAAATCAACTTTTTTTGAAGTTCTCTTTGCAATATCCTTATCCATAATCTTTCTCTCAAATACATAGGCCCTAATCTCCTCATTTCCAATCTTTATACTTTTGTTTTTTGAATAAATGTAGGCTCCCTTAATTTTATTTACCACACCTTGGGGATTTCCCAATTCCTCTACTCCCCTTTTACTTATTAATCCAGCACATTGCAGGGGAACTCCTATGGTACTGTGCTCTTCAATTATTAATACCTTGTGATTCTTTATATGTTCTCCAGTAATGCAGCCTGCTGGGCCTCCTCCAACAACAATAACATTGTATTTCTCAAAATCCATAATTTCCCTATGGGCAATTAAATAATTATAAAATATAAAAAAGTTTAAAAATATAAAAATTTAATATAATTAATAAATTTAATAAATTGAATGAAGCTTTGAAATTGAATATATAAACATAAATTATAAATAAAAAAATTTATAATCAAGTAAATAAATCTTAAACCTCCTCTAAGATCTTCTAAAAAACACTAAAATGATATTACTTTTTAAAGTTATTTTTTATTGGCTTTTTACATTTAAAGATCTTTCTCTTACAATTGTTTAAAAAATAAATTTTATATTATTAATTTATTTATTTTTTAAACTTACTTTATTTGTTATTGAAATTTTAACAAATATTTATATTCTTTTTGTAATGTTTCTTAGGTACAATAGTTTGGTCTTATAATACCCATAGATCTGCCATCTTTTAACATCCTGTCTTTTTGTTCTCTGATCTTTTTATTTCCTTTAGATGTTTTATGATTATATAAATTCCTTTTTTTATTTATTTATTTTTTTATTCGTTTTTATTTTTTATAATATTTTTTTAAAATAATTAATTTTATATTAATATTATATTTAAATATATATACAAAATGATATATTAATATTTATTAGAAGTATTATTATATAAATATTATTAAAAATATATTTTAAATTATAAAAAATAAATTAATATAAATATATCGCCCCATTTATAGAATATTAAAATTAAAAAATAATTATTTTATCATATACTTTACCCTCTAAATTAGATATTTTATCATAAAAATTGGAAATGTTCTCTGAATTGCCCTCTATAATAAATGTTTCCACTTTTTTGTTTTTTCCACAGGATGTTTTAATATAGGATTGATTTATGGATTTTATTATATTGTTATGTTCAAAGTAGGCCCTACTCATTTTTTCCATGGCGTTTTTTGTTGGAGAATAGACTACAACGATAATCCCACTAATAATTCCCCCTTTGTCAAGTTGATTACTCTCTAAGACATATTTTCTAACTGAATCCCGTATAAATTCGCTTCTACTAGAATATCCTTTTTTTTCTGCAATTTCGTCAATCTCCTTTAAAAGAAATTTGGGAAAGGATACACTAATTCTCTCAACATTTACCATAAATACACCATTATTTATAATTTAACTGTCCTTTTTAATATCGCCAGAACCCTCTTGCAATGGCCCATAGTAAAATTCCCTTGATACTTTAAATATTTTTATACATCTGTCTCCAAATCTTTCAATATCCTTTAAAAACATTCCAAATTGAATATAGTAATTTATATTATTTGATTTACATTTTTCATTCTCCACCAAATCCTTCATAATCTTATTTAATTTTTCATGTAGTTTCTTCTCTAAATCATATATCTCAAAGGTCATTTTTTTATTTAATGCCATATCCATGGATATAATAAACATTTTTCTAATTATATCATGGATCTCATTAATATCCTCATGTAGGTAATCTTTTATATATAGTCCATTTGTAATTTCCTCTGCAATATTTGATAAATAGTCCCCACATCGTTCAATATTTGAGGCTATTGAGGATAGAAGTATTGTTTGTTCCATTGGTAGATATTTAAGGTTATCCATTTTAATAGATAGATGTATCTCTTCCTCCAATTTATTTAGTGCATAATCTTGAAAGATAATGCTCTTTGCATCCTCTAAATTACGAGTTTTTAATGCATTGAATACTTTATCTAAATTGTATAGTACATTCTTTCCCATTTTATCAAATAATGCCATAACATTATACAAGGGCTTCTCAATGTTGCCATATATCTCCAACTTTGATAATTTGTTCATATCTACGATATAGGGATGGAGTACTATCCTGTCATCTATTAGGGGCTTTAATAATTTTGCAACATATCTTCTACTAATATTCAATTTTTTGGCTATTTCATCCTGGGTTTCTGGTTCATCATTCAATATAGTTTCAATAATTGCTGCTAAGGTAGCATCTTTTCCTCTCAACATTATATCACATTTAAGATATATTAGAATATATTAATAAATATATAATGGTTATTAAAAATAGGGTTATTTTATATCCTAAAAAATAAATTAAAAATATTCCCATAAGTTATTATAATATTCCTAATATTTATACTTAATGTTCTAAATAGAATAATTGTTCATATTATATGTTTTAAGTACTTCATCCTTTAATTTATCCACTATCTTCTTTTTATACTCTATAAATTCCATAGAGTTTCTCTTTCTAGGTCTATCTAAATCTATGGGAATAATATCCTTTATTCTTCCAGGTCGTGCAGTCATTATGATAACCCTATCTGATAGATAAATGGCCTCATCTACACTATGGGTCACAAATAAAACTGTTTTTTTATCTTTATTCCATATCCTCAAAAGTTCATTTTGTAATATGGTCCTAGTCTGAGTATCCAAGGCCCCAAAGGGCTCATCCATAAGTACTATCTTAGGATCATTTGCCAAGGTTCTCCCAATGGCAACTCTCTGTTGCATACCTCCACTAAGTTCATAGGGATAGGAATCCTCAAAACCCTCCAATCCTATCATTTTTATAAACTTCCTTGAAATTTCATATCTCTCCTTTTTTGGTATTCCTTTTATTTCCAATCCAATTGCTACATTATCCAAAACCTTTCTCCAAGGTAATAGAGTATATTGCTGGAATACCATTCCCCTTTCTGCACCTGGTCCTTTAATTTTTCTTCCCTCCATAAGAATTTCCCCAGAGGTGGGAGTCTCAAGGCCGGCAATCATCCTTAATAAGGTAGATTTACCACATCCACTGGGTCCAACTATGGATAAAAATTCATTATGTTTAACATAAAAATTAACATTATCCACTGCAAGAACTTCCTTTTTTTCACTTATAAATTTTTTAACAACATTTTTGATTTCCAATATGGCAGACATTAGAAACACCAATTTTATTTTGTCAAAGATTTCCATTTAAAGTATCTATTTTCCAAATATTTTAGCCCTCTATCTAATATTAATCCAATCATGCCTATTATAACCATGGAGGCCACTACTATATCCATCCTACTTAGTGAATAGGCATACATGATTAAATATCCTAAGCCAGAATTACTTCCTGGGAGCATTTCAGCAGCCACAACACACATCCAGGCTATACCTGCCCCTACCCTTAGTCCTGTTAATATACTTGGAGAGGAGGCAGGCAATATTATTTTTAAGAGAATATCCTTCTCTTTGGCTCCCAATGTTTCAATGGATTCTATCAGTATTTTTGGAACACTTTTTACCCCTGCAATGGTATTAAGTAGTATTGGAAAAAATGCCCCTATAAATATAATAAATAGCATGGAGGTTTCCCCAATACCAAACCATGCAAGGGCTAAGGGCACCCAGGCAAGGGGAGGTATTGGTCTTAGAAGTTCTATAAGGGTATCAAAGAGATCCATAATTGTTGAAAAATACCCCATGAATATTCCAAGGGGTATGCCAATAATTCCTGCAATAATAAACCCAGAGATTACCCTCTTTATACTTACAATGGTATTTTCAATTAAATTACCTGTTCCAAGGACTGAAGTTTGAGGGTTCATTAAGATGTTAATTACACTCTCCACAGGGGGGATGATTACAGGGTTATTTAACCATATTGCCAAAAGTTCCCATAGTAAGAGGCCTAACAAGGGCATTATTATCTTTTTGAGAATATTCATTATTTCTCCTCAGATTGTTATGATTATGATATTATTTAAAATAAAAATTTTTCTTAAGGTATTTAAATATTTATTTAGTGTTATAAACTTTATATGTTCTATTCCATAGAATTGTTGAATGATAGTATAATAATTTTAAATATATTAAAAAAATAAAAATTTAAAAAATTATAAAAATATAAAAAATAAATCAAGAATAATATAAAATTAATTAAAATTTATTATCTTAAAAAATTATACTAAGAATAAAAATAATAATAAAATAATAAAATAAAAATTAATCTAAGATTTTAAAAAACAATAAATAAAAAAGGAAGAAATCTACTTCATAGAACATCTTTAAGAGGGATAGATATTAAAAAGTAGCAGATCCAATAGGAATTATAGATCATATACTATTTATATCCAAAAATGGAAAAGGAGCCATATAGATTTAATTAAAATTATAATAAAACAAAAGGAATTATAATCAAGCATATAAATTTTAAACCTATTAGGGATATAGTGTCATATACTTAAAGGATTTCTCTGCACTTCCAGTGCTTAGGGGTGTAAGGGGAGGTGGGTAGGTTATGGGATTTCTACTTTTTAAGTATTTACTTTCTTTTATTTCTCTAAATGTTTAATTTCTCCCTATATTTTAGGATTTAGGTTATTTTAATTTTATTTTTTTAATTTTTAATTTTTTTAATTATTTTTATTTTTTATATTTTTTATATTATAGTTTAAAAAATCATGCTCTTAACTATAGTTTTATCGTAAATTTTATATATCTATTTTATAAAAATACACTTATTAAAAATTAAGGAGGAGTAAAAATTGCAAGGACTAAGAAGAATAGTATTGGATGTTCTAAAAACTCATGATCCTAAATTAACAGATTTGGCCATGGAACTATGTATGTTGGAGGAGGTTGAGGGAGTAAATATAACAGTTTATGAAATAGATAAATCCACAGAAAATATTAAAATTACTATTGAAGGCACGATGTTGGAATATGAGAATATAAAAAGAGTAGTGGAATCAATGAATGGGGTAATTCATAGCATAGATGAAGTTGCTGCTGGAAAAAGAATAATTGATGAAGTAAAAACCCCTCAGGATAGAATGAAGTATTAAATAGTTCATTTTTAAAAGGATATATGATATATATGAACAAAATAGTATTAAATCCTTTAAAAAATAAACCTGAAGAATATAAAGGAAATAAAATTTTGGAAAGAATAAGGGAATACTATAAGGAGTATTTTATACAGGCCATTAAGAGAAAATGGCTGGAAATTCCTGAGGATATATCCCATAGGGAAATAGGTTTTGGATACTTAAAGAAGGTAGAAGATAGAAACCTCTCCTTTGATTCAGATAAAGACTATTTAAAATGGGTTTTAGAAAAAACCCCATTTCATCTATATAAATCCCTATCCTATATGGAATATCCCCATTTATTTGGAGGAGCCCAACAAAAAAAGATATTTAAAAGGGAAATTGCATTTGATATTGATGTACATAGGGTAAAAAAATGTACCCATAGGGATGAGGGTTGGATATGTAAATATTGCTTAGAGGAGGCAAAAAACCAAACATTTATATTAATTGATGAATTCCTAATACCTGACTTTGGACTTTCTAAAAATGATTTAAGAATAGTGTTTAGTGGAAATAGGGGGTATCACATCTATATTAAACCCCAGGATAGGGAAATAAGGGATACAATTGAACATTGGAATAGATATCAGAGGAGATATCTTATAGAATATATTTTGGGAAAAAATTTAAGTTTAAATTATGTTGGAAGTGGATGGAAAAGAAGAATATTAAATAATATAAAAAATAAACAATTAAGAACTCAATTAAGTAAGTATGATAATTGGAAAAAATTAATAGATAAAAAGAATGAAAAAGATAAAAATAAAATAATTAACTTAATAAATAGTATTAAAAACAGATTGGAACTTGATGAAAAGGTAATGGAGGATGATATTAGGCTATTACGGGTAATCGGCTCACTTCATGGTTATACTGGGTTCATGGTAAAGGAAATAAAATACAACTCCCTGGAATATTTCAATCCATTGAATCATGCAATATTCTCTAAATTCAATAAGGAATACTATAATGTTAAAATCAATCAAAAAATTGATTCTTTAAGAATAAAGGATAGGTTATATACTCACAGAAGTAGGGAAATTCCCGTAATTATGCTATTATTTTTATTTGGACATGGGGTGGATTTTGAGATCTTAGATTAAAATTATAGCCCTAAAAAACAATTTATAATAAACTATAATGAAATAAAATAATTAAAAAATAAAAAAATAAAAAAATAAAGGATAGGTAAATAAAAATAAAAAATAAAATAATATTTATAAAAATAATGTAATGGATTATGATTAAATATTAAAATACTTTAAACTTCGATTTACAACATAGATAACATATAATATAATAAAATTAAAAAATATTTAAGGAAGTTTTATACTAATCTAAGATAGAGATTTAAAGTATTTATATTGTTAACCCTAATTCCCATCATTCCTTAATAATAGAAATTATAATAAACATATAACATTTTAAACTTATTATAAGTATAGTGGCACATACTTAAGGGTTTCCTCTGAAGTTCAGTGCTTGGGAGTGTGGGGGAAGGGAAATGGTGGTATGGAATTACTACTTTTTAAGTATTTATTTTTTAGTATTACTTTTCTTTATTTTTTAAATATTTATTTTTCCTTTATATCTTAGATTTAGATTATTTTATTATTTTATTTTTTAATTTTTTTAAATTATTTATTTTTTATTATTTTTATATTGAGATAGGTTTAAATTATGCTCTTGATTATAAATTCAATCTTCATTTAATGTATTTTTCTAGGAGTTTATAATCATTATATGTGTTATTTATTATATTTTATTTTTGATGGAAAGGAGGGTTTTAAAATTAAAAATGTACATGACTACATATAATAAAATTTTATTTTTCAGTAGTTAAGGGGCATATATATTCACATTCCTTACAGTATATACATGAATAAATATCCACATTAATTATAAGGGACTTTATATAATCCTTAGGGGACATTATAGAGTTCATAGGGCAAAAATCTACACAGTATAAACAATTTTTACATTTTTCTTTGTTAATTGATATTTTATTATCCTTAAAATATATACTCCCTTCAGGGCACTTTATAATACAGAGGCCACAGTTATTACATTTATTTGTTATTATAGGGGTACTTGGTAATGGAATTTCATTTTTTATAATTGGGATGGTACATACCAATGCACAATAACCGCAACCTATACATTTACTTTTATCTATTGTATATCTATCCAAGGATATGGCATCATTTGGACAGGCATCAATACAGGCCCCACAATGAAGGCAGATTACCTCCCTATACTTAAAAACCTTTATGGCATTGGCAGGACATGCACTAATGCATAATCCACAGGCTATACAGTCATCAAGGCTTGGTTTTTCCAATACCTTAGGTTTTTTAAAACTTTCCCTTTGGAACAAATTTTTAAATATTTTTTTTAAAAGATTTACTTTATTTAACACAGGAACCACTAATTAATAATTTTACAACCTAAATTATAACATTAATAAAATAAAAATTAATATAAAAAAAGTATTTAAATATATAGATATATTTTAAAATAAAAATTAATTAACATATAATACGCCCTGGCCGGGATTTGAACCCGAGTCACAGGAGTGACAGTCCTGTATGATAGGCCGAGCTACACCACCAGGGCAGATAAAAATAACGGGCCCGAAGGGATTCGAACCCTCGACCGCCTGGTTAAAAGCCAGGCGCTCTACCAGACTAAGCTACGGGCCCATGATGGTTATTTTTAAAAAGTACATCAATTATAGATAAATATTATTTAAAAAGATAATATATGTTAAATAACACGCCCTGGCCGGGATTTGAACCCGAGTCACAGGAGTGACAGTCCTGTATGATAGGCCGAGCTACACCACCAGGGCAGATGAAAAAGGGGCTGGTATTATTGCCCTGTTCCTACCCAAGGGCAGTACTTGGGACATTACCTCATGCCAAATAACTTATTAGCGGGCCCGAAGGGATTCGAACCCTCGACCGCCTGGTTAAAAGCCAGGCGCTCTACCAGACTAAGCTACGGGCCCTAATGGTCCGGCGGGCCGGATTTGAACCAGCGACATGCGGATCTACAGTCCGCCGTTCTACCAGGCTGAACTACCGCCGGATATTTATTTTATGATTATATTTCTCATTTTTAAGTGGTGGGCCTGCCCAGATTTGAACTGGGGTCTCAGGATCCCAAATCCCAAAGGATGGACCAGGCTACCCCACAGGCCCAGAAAAATTTCCCAAATACCAAGCCCCGGGGGGGATTCGAACCCCCGACCACCTGATTACAAGTCAGGCGCTCTACCAGGCTGAGCCACCGAGGCATTTTGTTTGCAAATTGAATAACACAGTTCTAATATATATACTTTTCGGTTAGGGTTTTAAATTGGGCATGGGGCTATTTAATATATTTTTACATCTTGAATATATTGCTAAAAGGCCATTAAATGGAATTAATTAAAAATAATAAAAATATAAAAAATATAAAAAATTAATATAAATTTATTTCTTAAAAAATCATTGTAATAAAAATAAAATTTACTTAATCATTATTTATTAATTTTTATTTAATTTATTTTATAATAAAACATATAACATTTTAAACTTATTATGGTATAGTAATCCCATAGTTAAAGAGTTTCCTCTGGACATCCAGTGCTTGGAGTGTAGGGAAAGGGGGATAGCATAGGGAATTTCTACTTTTTGAATATTTATTTTTCCTTATCTTTTTAAGTATTATTTTTTCTTTTATATCTTAAGATTTAGATTAACTTTATTACTTTTTTAGTTATTTTAATTTTATTTTTTTATTTAATTTTTATTTTTTTAATTTTTTTTAAATTAATTTTTTATTTTTTATATTTAGATGTGGGTTTAAGAAACTATATTTTGACTATAATTTATTTTTAATAAGAATTAAGGTATTATTGTATTTAATATATTAATCCCCTCTTTTGGCTAAAAGATCCTTTTCAGGAATATCTTCAATATTTATACCTACCATGGCTTCACCAAGATTTTTGCTAACCTCACTTATGACCTCTGGTTTATCATAGTTATAGGTTGCTTCAACAATGGCTTTGGCTCTCTCCTCTGGATTACCTGATTTAAAAATCCCTGAACCAACAAATACACCATCACATCCCATCTGCATCATCATTGCAGCATCAGCAGGGGTTGCAATACCTCCTGCGGCAAAATTCACCACAGGAAGCCTTTTCAATTTTGCCACCTCATAGACTAAATCCAATGGGACCTTTAATTCATTTCTTGCCAACTGTAAAAGTTCCCTATCAAGACCCATCTCATAGTACCCCACAATTCTTGCTATTCCTTCATTTACAGCCCTCATGTGCTTTACAGCCTCTACAACATTGCCAGTTCCAGCCTCTCCCTTTGTTCTTATCATGGCAGCCCCTTCGTCTATTCTTCTTAGGGCCTCCCCTAAGTTTCTTGCTCCACATACAAAGGGTACCTTAAATGCCCTTTTATCTATGTGATTTACCTCATCGGCAGGGGTTAATACCTCACTTTCATCTATCATATCCACCCCTATTTCTTCTAAAACCTGGGCCTCAACAAAATGTCCTATTCTTACCTTTGCCATTACAGGAATGGATACTGCCTCCTTTATCTCCAAAATCATCTCAGGATCTGACATCCTAGCAACTCCACCCTGTGCCCTTATATCAGCTGGAACTCTTTCCAATGCCATTACAGCAGTGGCTCCAGCATCCTCGGCAATCTGAGCCTGTTCAACATTTGTAACATCCATTACAACTCCATATTTTACCATTTTGGCAAATCCTCTTTTTAATACCTCTGTTCCAATTTTTTTCATAATTTTCACCATGTTTTATTTTTATTTTTATTTTTTATATTTTTTACTTCCTTTTAGGTATTCTATTATCTTACTTATTCTTTATTTTTTAAATTTTTTATTAATTCTTTGGGAATTAGATTATTTATTTTATTTTAAATTATTTTTTAATTTTTATAATTTTATTTTTTTATAGGGTTTTTTAAAATTAAGGTTTTTTTATTTATTATAAAGTTTTTTAAGACTATATATTATAGAAAGTTGTTGCCCTACTATGGCAATATTTAAATAACATGGTATATAATTAACTAACTCTAATAATTTATAAACTTTTAAATAGTAAATTTGATATATTACATTATATATTTAAAGAGAGAGGGGAATTGTGGATATATATTTAATTATGGAAAATTTAATATTGGATTATGGATATATTGGTATATCTATTGTGGCATTTACAGAATCCATTATCCAACCTGTTCCTCCAGATATATTTATAGTTGGGGCTTCGGCATTTGGACTTAACCCCTTAACATGTGCAATAATCTCAACTATTGCCTCCACATTTGGGGGCATGGTAGGGTATTTTTTAGGACATAGTTTGGGAACTCCAGCATTTATAAAGTTATTTGGGGAAAAACATCTCTTAAGGGGAGAGGCCTTTTTTGAAAAGTACGGGGTTTGGGGTGTAATGATAGCAGGATTTACACCAATACCCTACAAAGTTGCAGCCTGGCTTTCAGGAATATTTGAAATGAGTTTTTTAAAATTTATAATTGGAACCTTTATTGGTAGATTTTTCAGATTTTTAATTATTGCATATTTTGGAGATGCCCTATTAAAGTATTTTGTTATAGGATTATAAATTTAAAAAATTTAAAAAAATAATAATTAAAATTAAAAAATAAATAATTTAAAAAAATTAAAAATTTAAAAATAAAATCTAAGATATAAAGGAAAAAGCAAATACTTAAAAATATAGGAGAAAAAAATACTTAAAAAGTAGAAATCCTAATGCCAATCTATTTTTCCCCTATACCCCTGAATACTGAAGTGCAGAGGATCTACTTTAAGTATGGGATTATCTATTAAAATAAGTTTAAAATGTTATGTTTTAAATTATTAAAATTAATTTTAATATATTTTTTATATAATTATATAAATAGAAAGGTGATAGAATTGACTAAAATAATAGCCATAAGTGGAAAGGGGGGGACAGGCAAAACAATGTTTTCAACATTACTTGTAAAGGCCCTCTCTAAAAAAACCAGAAATTTACTTGTTATAGATGCAGATCCTGATTCCAATCTTCCTGAAACCCTTGGTATTCCTGTTGAAAAGACCATTGGCGATATAAGGGAGGAATTAAAAAAATTAACTAGTGAAAATAAGGTACCCACTGGAATCTCCAAACAGGAGTATCTGTTAGGTAAAATATATGAAATAATAGTGGAAAGTGAAAATTTTGATTTACTTGTAATGGGCAGGCCTGAGGGAAGTGGCTGCTACTGTAGTATAAATAATTGGTTAAGGCAGATAATAGATGGCCTTGCAAAGGCCTATGATTATGTGGTAATAGACACTGAGGCAGGATTGGAGCACTTAAGTAGAAGAACCACTCAAAATGTAGATACCATGATAGTGGTAACTGATGCCTCAAAGAGGGGACTTGGAACTGCCAAAAGAATAAAGAAGTTAGCAGAGGATTTGGATATTAAATTTAAAGATATTTTTGTTGTGGCAAACAAAGTGGATGATAAAACAAAGGATATTGTGGAGAAAAATGCTCAGGAACTGGGACTGAATGTAATTGCAAAATTACCATACAATAAAGAGATTTCAAAGTATGATATGTTGGGATTGCCCCTTTTTAATATTGATGAGGATAATGAGGTATATAGAAAGGTTGAGAATATTGTTAATTCCTTAATATTGTAAATGTTTTTTTTAATATCATTCCTTAATCCCTTTCCAATACATGGGCCCCTTTTCCTACCTTGGTGTGATATACAGGACAATCCCATACCTCTAAAAATATCTCCTTAATACTTTTTGCACAGTTTTCCTTAGGTAGAGATATTATAGCAGGTCCTGAACCACTTATTGTTATACCATGTGCTAAATCCAAATCCAGTACTTTACTTTTAACCTTGGAATAGTCCTTTATTAATTGGGATCTAAGGGGCTCTACAACAGTATCTCCCATCATACATCTTCCAAAGAGTCCCATATTCCTATTGTATATCCCATATATCATACCACAGGCCTTTCCAATGTTATTTACCATGTCCTTTATAGGGACCTTATTTGGAAGTATTTCCCTTGCCTCCTTTGTGGATATTTGAATATTTGGAAGGGCCACAACAACCTCAAACTCAGTAGGAATATGAAGTACCTCCAAAGGCTCATAATTGATTACCATTGTAAATCCTCCATATATTGCAGGTGCAACATTGTCAGCATGGGCAACCCCTGCAGCAACAGTTTCACCTAAGGAGGCATATTTTGTAAGTTCCAATTTTGAAAGATTTAAATTAAAAAGTTCATTCATTGCCAAGGCAACCCCTGCACAGGAGGCTGAACTACTTCCTAAGCCACTGCCTGGCTTAATGCCCTTTTCAATATCTATGTGAATGCCCCCATTAATGTTGAAATCCTCCATAATCTTTTTTACTACAACCCCTGCTGTATTCTTATCTACTTCGGTGGGTATTTTATCACATTTTCCCTTTAGAGATAGTGATATACCCTTATCATTGGATTTTGAGAGAGTAATAATATCATAGGGCTCACATAGTGCCAATCCAAAAACATCATAACCAGGACCTAAATTTGCCGATGTTGCTGGTGAGAGTACTTTAACTCTATTCATAATTTCACCAATTTTAAAATTATAGAATTAAATAAATAAAAAAATAAATAAAATTTAAAAAATATAAAATTATAAAATATAGTTAAACACATAATAATTTAAACTATTATGGATATAGGATCAATACTTAAAGGGTTTCCTCTGGACATCCAGTGCTTAGGGATGTAGGGGGAAGGGGGGTAGGTTAAATGGGATTTCTACTTTTTAAGTATTTGCTTCCTTTTTATTTCTTTAAATACTTGATTTTTCCCTATGTTTTAAGATTTATATTATTTTAATTTTATTTTTTTTAATTTTTAATTTTTTTAATTATTTTTATTTTTTTATATTTAGATTATTAAGTTTAAGTAATTATGTTCTTAACTATAAATAAAAATTATTAAATCTAAATATTATAAATCCACAAATTAAATAAAAAATAGTCAAATATAAATTTTAAACTTATAATTTATAACATTAATAAAAATAATAAAGGAACAAAATATTAATAAAAAGAAATATTTTAAGTTCTTATTTTAAATCATTATAAATTTTCATAATACCACACAGTGTCGGGATTCCACTTACCCTCTCAGTGCTTAAGAGCATTATTAAGAGTAATTGAGGATTTTCAATTGTTATCATTTACTTATTTCCTATTAAATATTTTATACTCTTTATCTTAAGTATTTTTAAAATCTAAATTTTTTATTTTTTTATTATATGGGGAAGTATAATACAACCCCCTCCTTACTAAATTACTCCTGATCCAAATGAATCAATGCCACACATCCAATTATATCCCCCTTATTGACAACCCCATCCTTAAAGGCTATAAATACTCCATAATCTCCTCTTCTTTTAGAATCAAAGGGCAATGAAATTTCCTCACTAATTGATATAACTGCCCCTATAGGATGCTTTTCATAGGCATCAATAAAGGTTAAGGTATAGGGCTCAATATCTATACTTTTTATCTTTATGTTTGTAATCTCTCCCTTTTTAAGTTCTACCTTTTCATCTGCTATAATTGGCAATCTTTTACCCCTAATTTCCAATTTTATTTTTCCAGGGGATTCCTTTTTCTTAAGGGATTCCTCAATATCAAAAACTATGCCACCAATTTTAAACATAAAATCACCAATTATTATAAATCATTTAATTGTTTAATTGTATATTAAATTAGTATTAATTACCTATTAAATTATTAAGCCTCCTCTCCTTCGCCAATTCTTCCCTTTATTAACTTCAATCTAAAGAAGTTTTCCCTTTCCATTTCATCAAGTCTCATGGCAATGTATTTTTTCATCTCCTCCATTCTTGGAATCACAACATACTCCAAGGCATTTACCCTTCTCTTTGTTGTAATTATCTCCTCTGCAAGTAATTTTATTGAAGTTTCTATTTCAGCCAACTCCACAATAAGTTCTAATGCCTCTTCAAAATCCCTTGCTGCCTCATCAACTTTTGAGGTGGTATTGTAAAGGCCATAACCCCTTGTTGATATGTCCCTTTTAACATTTTCCACTTCAATAACTGGAACTGTAACCCCCATAATGTTCCTAGTATCCATATCCAACTTAATATCAGGATTCTTTGAAGCAAAGGATACCTCCTTAACAGATAGAGTACCCATTATGGCTTGAGATAATACTAAATTTTTATAGGCTCTAATTAGGGCATTATTAACCTTCTCCCTTATACCTGAGGCCTGATCAATTATTTCAAAAAATTCCATTATCAATGCATCCCTTTTTTGCTTTAATAGTTTATGCCCCTTTTGGGCAAGTTTAATTTTATTTTTAAGTTTTAATAATTCCATCCTTGTAGGATTGACATCTGCCATTTTATCCCTCACAATGTAATAAAAAAATAAAAAATAAAATAAAAAATAAAAAAATTTTAATAATTATTAATTATTTCTTTGGAAGATATTTCTCTATTAATTCCTCAGGAATTCTCTTTAATTCCTCCCTTGGCAATATGGTAAGTAATTCCCAAACTATATCCAAAGTTTCCTCGATACTTCTATCTTCGTCCTTTCCCTGTTGTACAAATTTCTTTTCAAATTCCTCTGCCAACTTTAAATAGGCCCTATCCCTTTCAGTAAGTGCCTCTTCACCTACTACAGCCACAAGATCCCTTAAACTTCTACCTTCAGCATAAGCAGCATATACCTGGCTTATAACTTTTGAATGATCCTCCCTTGTTTTTCCAGGCCCCTGTCCATTTCCAGCAAGTCTTGAAAGTGATGGTAGTACATCCACTGGAGGATATACTCCCTTTCTGTTAAGTTCCCTTGAGAGCACTATTTGCCCCTCAGTAATATAACCTGTTAAATCAGGAATTGGGTGGGTAATATCATCGTGGGGCATGGTTAATATAGGTATCTGTGTAACAGTACCCTTTCTTCCCTTAACCCTTCCAGCCCTCTCATAGAGGGTAGCAAGATCAGTATACATGTATCCAGGATAACCCCTTCTACCTGGAACCTCATTTCTGGCTGCAGCAATTTCCCTTAGAGCCTCACAGTAGTTTGTAATGTCAGTTAATATAACCAATACGTGCATATCCTTTTCATAAGCAAGGTATTCTGCTGTAGTTAATGCAATTCTTGGAGTAAGGATTCTTTCAATGGCAGGATCATCTGCAAGGTTTATAAATACAACTGCCTTTTCAAGGGCTCCTGTCTTTTTAAATTCCTCCATAAAGTAGTTTGATTCCTCAGCAGTAATACCCATTGCTGCAAACACTACCGCAAATTGCTCCCCTTCTCCTCTAACCTTGGCCTGTCTTGCAATCTGGGCTGCCAATTGGTTGTGAGGGAGACCAGAACCTGAAAATATAGGTAATTTCTGTCCCCTAACAAGGGTATTTGTACCATCAATTGTGGAGATACCTGTTTGTACAAAATCATTAGGGCTCTTTCTAGAGACTGGATTTAATGGGTATCCATTAATATCCATCTTTTTTTCAGGTATGATTTCAGATCCGCCATCTATGGGCTTTCCTGCACCGTTAAATATCCTACCAAGCATTTCAGGGGAAACACCGATTTTTGCAGTTTCTCCAGTGAATCTAACCCTTGTCTCATTTGTACTTAATCCAGTGGTACCCTCAAAAACCTGAACAACTGCAATATCATCCCTTGCCTCTAAAACCTGACCTGTTCTCTTTTCACCATCTGGACAGGTTATATTTACTATTTCTCCATAGGCAACTCCTTTAACTCCTTCTACTATTAATAATGGACCTGCAACACTTGATACTGAAGTATATTCCACATACTTTTCTATAGCATCCATTTTAACCCTCCTTTCTTTTAAAAATATTTTTGGGGATTATATTTAATTTATATTTTATTTTTAACAATATTTTTAATTCATTTTTATTTTTAAAACTTTATTAAATTTTTTGAAATAATATTTATTAAAATTTAATTATTTTTTATTTTATTATTATCTTACTTATTCACCAATAAATCCAATTCCTTATCTATTTTTTCTAAGATCTCTGGAGCAACTTTATTTAAAAATTCATCCTCTGGAATATATTTCATTTTAGCAATATCTCCCTTAACAGATATTTTTGATATATCTGATGGATCTGCACCCTTTTCAACAGCATTTAATGCCCTATTGTATAGTGTCATAATTATCTTTAACATTGTGTATTGCTTCATTGGAGAACAATAACTATCTATTTCATTAAAGGCATCCTGCTGTAAAAAGTCCTCCCTAAGCATCCTTGCAATCTCTAAAATTACCCTCTCCCTATCTGGAAGGGCATCAGGACCTACTAATTGAACGATTTCCTGCAATTCAGCCTCTTTCTGCAATAGGTTCATAGCCTCATCCCTTAATTCCCTCCAATCAGAACCTGTATTCTTTTCCCACCATCCAGAGATGTCATCTAAGTAAAGGGAATAACTCTGTAGCCAATTGATTGCTGGGAAGTGCCTTCTTCTTGCCAAGTTTGCATCCAATGCCCAGAATACCTTAACAATTCTCAAGGTATTGGAGGTAACAGGTTCTGAGAAGTCCCCTCCTGGAGGTGAAACAGCCCCTACAATACATACAAATCCTTGTTTATCCTCCTTACCTAAGCAAGTAACCCTTCCAGCCCTTTCATAGAACTGAGCCAATCTTGAGGCAAGGTAGGCAGGATAACCCTCTTCCCCTGGCATCTCCTCCAACCTTCCTGAAATTTCCCTCATGGCCTCAGCCCATCTTGATGTTGAATCTGCAGTTAATAGTACCCCACAACCCATGTCCCTGAAGTACTCTGCTATTGTGATCCCAGTATATACTGAAGCCTCTCTTGCTGCAACAGGCATGTTTGAAGTGTTTGCTATCAATATGGTTCTGTCCATTAATTTATTTCCAGTTTTAATATCATCTAAATGAGGGAATTCCTCAATTACCTCTGTCATCTCGTTTCCTCTTTCACCACATCCAATATATACCACAACATCCACATCTGACCATTTTGCAAGTTGGTGCTGAGTAACTGTCTTACCACTACCAAAAGGACCAGGGATTGCTGCAGCACCTCCCTTTGCAAGACCAAAGAATGTATCCTCTACCCTTTGACCAGTAATTAACGGAATTACAGGAGGCAATTTTTCCTTATATGGCCTTGGCTTTCTTACAGGCCACTTTTGCATCATAATGATTTCCTTCTCTTCCCCATCCTCAGTTTCCACTATTGCAACAGTTTCTTCAACTGTGAATTTTCCAGATTTTATCTCCTTGATCTTTCCACTTATTCCAACAGGAACCAATATCTTATGAACAATGGATTTTGTTTCCTCAACAGTTCCTATAACATCTCCCCCCTCAACATAATCTCCAACCTTTACAGTAGGTACAAACTCCCATTTTATATCCCTAGGTAATGAGGGCACAGTAACTCCCCTGGGAATAAATATATCCCCAGTCTCAGATTCAATTGCAGTTAATGGTCTTTGAATACCATCATATATTGCCTTTAACATACCAGGGCCCAATTCTGCAGATAGGGGGGCTCCAGTACCTTCAACAGGTTCTCCTGGTTTTATACCTGCAGTTTCCTCATAAACCTGAATAACGGCTCTATCATCCTTTAATTGGATAATTTCACCAGTTAATTTCTCATCCCCCACTTTAACAACTTCATACATTTGGGATCCCTTCATACCTTCGGCTACAACAACAGGCCCTGCTATTTTCACAATCTTACCTAAAACCATAAATTTCACCTCAATATAATTATTTTTTTAAATTTTTATTATTTTTATTGTTGTAATTATTACATTCTATTATTTTTATTTTCTTATTATTTTATCGTAATTGTTCTTATTTTTATTATTATTTTTATTATTTAATTTATTCTTTTATTTAAGTTCTATACCTACGGCCTTTCTTACTAAATCCTTTATAGGATCATGCTCTCTAACAATGGGCCCATTTTTATCAGGTACCTCCACCACAATCTTATTAAATTTGGATAATCTATCCCTAATGGATTCTCCAAGTTTTTCTGAAATTATAATTAAGCCTATGTCCTCCCTATCCTTTAACCCTTCAAGGGCCTTTAAGGCCTCATCATTATTATTAACCTCATAAACATCTGTGAGGCCTGCCAATCTAAACCCTGTAGCCATGTCAAGGTCTCCAACCACAGCAATTTTCATAGTATCCCTTTATTTTTATTTTTTTATTTTTTATTAGATTGTAATTAACTCCCTTATTTCATTTGAAGGCAATCCCTCTATTTTCCCTTTAATAATCATTTTTAGATTTCTTATCTCCTGCTCTTTGGAGGTTAGCAATCCAATTATTGGCCCAATTCCAAAGGGCTGCCTTAATGATAGGTTCCTTCCAATCTTTACAATATATGCATTTAGGGCCCTTTCAAAGACATACACACTTTTGGTTCTTTCATACTCCTCCAAATGCTCTGAGATTAAAGTGCCATACTTGGTACCTTCCAATGAACTTATTACTCCCTCAATAGATTCAGATTCTGCCAACTCCTTTAATTTCCACTGGGGAAGTTCATACCCTGCCTTTAAAACATATTTTAAAACATTATCTGAAGAAATCCCATCCACTTTACTTCTTAAAATTATTTTCAGATTTTCAATATCAACCATTGCCCCAATAAATTCCCTAAATATATCCTCATTAGTGCCCTCCATATTTGCAGATTGCCAGAGATTTTCAAGAATATACTTATCCAATGCCAATTCTAAGGACATTAGCCTACCAGTTTGCTCATAGGTGGCAAGTTCCTCAGATAGTATCTTTGCATACTCTGTACCCTCTAAACCATTTATAATCTCATCAACAGTTTTAACTTCGCACAATTCCCTTAATTTATTTTCAGGTATTGTCCCCAGGGGAATTAATAATTCAAATGTACTTTCTGCATCCATTCCAACATATTTTGCCCTTAATATTGTCTTAATATTTTGAACATCATATCTTTTTTCAAATAACTTTAATATTTTTTTGGATTTTCCTGGAGAAATATCTGATAACACCTTATAAACATGGGCAAGATGCATATCAAGACTCTTTTCAATCAATAGTGCATCATTTGAGGTAGTTATATAGGTGCCATAATCTGTATCCTCCAATATACCCATAACCTCAACAATATCCCCAGATTCTATTAATTCACTTAACTTCTGAGAATCCAATAATCTTGACTCCATACTTCTTACTCTGGCATTAACATATGCAAAAGGGGCATTCTCCATTAGATACTTTATTACATAGATTATCAATACTAAGAATATTGCAATACCTGCCAACACCATCAATATTATAAATATATTGGAAGGCAACCCAGCAATTATTTGAGATATTTCCATTTTAGAATCACCTTATAATTATTTAAATTGCCCCCTCTATTAAAATAATAACTCTGCTACTTTTACTTTAATATCATCCAAATTTCTTTCAAATACTGCTTCTAAACTGTTGTTGCAAATTTTTGAGTTATCATTGGTTTTTACAATACATCCTCCTATAATATTAACAACATTTCCCTTTTTAACTATTGTTGGTTTTTTCAACAATTCTTCCACTTTATTTTCTATTTCCCATAATTTTTTACTATCTATTTCCTTATAATCTTTTTCATTTAACTCTAAGATAACCTCTCCTCCACCAACAGAGGTTATTCCTTCAATTATCAATTTAGAGAGCAATGTTTTATACTCTCCCTTTCCTGGCAATTTTGTTAAATCTTCCTTTAACTTTTCAACGGCCATTCCAATTAATTTTTCCCTTTCCTTGAGCATCATCTTTTTGGCATTTAATCTTGCCTCTGCAATTATTCTATTCTTTATCATTTCAGCCTCTTTTTCTCCCTTCTTAATGATCTCATTTTTTCTTTTTTCGGCCTCTTTTTTAGCATCCTCTAATATTTTATCTGCTTCCATCTGTGCTTCAGATTTAATTGAATTGGCATTTCTTTCTGCATCCTCTAATATTTTGGAAGTTATTTTATCGGCTCCCATATTTTTCCACCTTTTATTAAAAAAATAAAATATAATTAAAAAATTAATAAAAATTAATTATAGTTAGAACATGATTCCAAGCATGATTAATATGGCTATCAATAAACCAAATATAGCAAAGGTCTCTGGCATTACCGCTAAAACAAGACCTTTACCCATGGCATCAGGATCCCTTGCAGTTGCTCCAATGGCTCCTGCTGCTGTAATACCCTGTCCAATACCTGAAAGACCTGCAAATCCTACTGCCAATCCTGCACCTAAGGCTGCTATTGTGGCAACACCCTCTCCACTGAATACTCCAACTAATAAGAGAATGGCCACTAACAAACCATAGATAGCCTGAGTCTCTGGAAGAACTGAGAAAACCATAGCCTTACCAAATATTCCATCATCTTCGGCAACGGCACCAAGACCTGCTGATGAGGCTATACCCTGACCAATTGCTGATAAACCTGCCAAACCTGTGGCAACTCCTGCACCAAGCATGGCCCATTCAGGTGCACTTTTAAATACAAATAATATAAGAATTGCAACAAGAAATCCATAAAGTCCCTGTGTCTGAGGCAATGCCTGGAATACTATGGCAGTACCAAATTTAGAGGGATCCTCTGCAATTACTCCAGCACCACTGGCTCCAGCAATACCTGCTCCAATACCAGATCCCAATCCTGCAATACCTACTGCTAAACCTGCTCCAAGGGCTCCAAGTAATAATGGATTTTCAAATACCATCTCTATCACCTTAATTTTATTATATTATTTTATTGTATTTTTTAGTATTATTTATTGTATTTTTTATTATTATTTTTTCCTAATAATAACTTTTAATTTTAATTTTATTAATTATTTAATTTTTTATTTAACTTTTTTATTAATTATTTTATATTTTAATTATTTTTATTAATTTTATAATTTTATTTTTTAATTAAAATATTTAAAGGATTATTGTGGATTATTAATTAATTTAATTGGTAACATCAGTATATTCTCTTTTGGCCTTAAATGGATCAAATTTCTTACCTCCTCCTTCATAGAACTGTCCAAAGAATTCCACATAGTGCAACCTTAGAGAGTGTATAAAGGATCCAAGACCATTCATTACAAAGTTAAAGATATGCCCAAGTAAGAGCATTATTATAGCCAACACAATTCCAATTACTGGAACACTATCTCCAAGCAACTTGGCCATAATATTTACAGCCATTGCAAGACCACTTGTAGCCAAACACAATGCCAAAAGCCTTGCATAGGATAATACATTCCCTAAGAACCCTGTAATATCCATGGCTCCCAATCCTGCATCAAGTATGCCTCCACTCATGTATCCCTTTATCATACATAGAAGTATTACAATACCTACTGCCACTCCAATTATACTTGGCATTCCAATGGCTAAGCCAATTACTATGGCCAATATAAGGAATAACCATATACCCTGATTTAAAAAGGCCTCTTTAAACCCTTTCTTTTCAAGGCTCTCTTTAAATCCTAAGGACAATCCAATAAATAGATGTATTATTCCCACAACTATGGAGAATAACAATATTGCTATTGGACCGTTATTCACAGATATACTTCCAAAATTAAATAATGGATTGGATTCTCCAATAAACAAACTATCTCCAAGGGGATTTACTAATGCATAATAGGTATTGTAAATATCAAATCCTAAGAATTGCTTTAAAAAGTCTCCTAAGTATCCACCAGTTAATATACCTGCTATAACTGTTATAATACCTGCCAATGTTAGAATATATCCTAAGTTATAGGCCCCTTCACTTACCTTACCAAGTCTCTTCCAGAGTAAAAGTCCTGCTAAGGTTAATAGCAACCCATATATGGCATCAGTAAGCATAATTCCATAGAACATTAAAAATCCAGGAACTATTAGAAGTGTAGGATCCACCTCATTATACTTTGGAGGGGCAAACATTTCTGTTAACATTTCAAAGGGCTTCACAGGTTTTGGATTATCAAGCATTACTGGTATTTTTTCCTCAGGCTCATCAGGATTATCTATTTCAACAACTGAATACCCATCAGAGGCCCTTTCTATATCTTCCTTTACTTTGTTAGCATATTTTGCAGGCACCCAAGCCTCCAATAAATATGTTCTTTCTGTTCTACCAAAGTACAAATATGATTCTGCCCTTTCCTTCTCAATTTCCAATAGTTCATGCAATGCCAATAACTCACTATACCATTTTTTGGAGATGTCATTTAATTTATTCAATATATTATTTATTTCACTTTCACAATTGGATATTTCTCTATTTATTTTATCTAAGTTCTCCTTTGGAGTTCCTTCAAGATTGGATAGATCAAACTTCTCAAAACCCCACTTTCTTAGTTCGGCACCAACTTGATCCATGTATTCCTTTAATGTAACTACAATAACAGGAATTTTTCTTTCGCCATCTTCTGTGGTTAGGGGCTTTCCTTCAATAATTTCAAAGTAATCCTCTGTTATATTGGATATCTCCTTTTTTAAGTTAGATATTTTATCCTCAGGGATTAATCCCACAACTATGTAAGTATAGGGACCATCTCTAATATACTTTAAATCAATATCAAAATCTAATAAGTATTCAACATATTTCTTTAATTGTTGCAAGTTATTTTTTTTGCCCTCTAATTCATTTAATCTATGGGAGTACTCCATTGCCTCATCTTCAACTTTTTCCAGTATGGATTTTCCATGGGATATTACTTCCTCTGCCGATTGAAATGATACTTTCTTTTTTTCTGGCAAAGTTGGATTTAATAGATCCTTCAATCCTCCCTTATTATCCTCTAATTTAACATTATCAAAGAGATCTAAAAACCTATTGGTTTTTATTAACAATGCTGAAACATCTCTACCATATCTTGCAGGGGTGGAATGAGATATAAGAGCCCCCCATTCAGGATCCTCCAATTTTGGAGTTAAATCATATAATTCCACCATACCCTTCTCATGAAGTTCCCTTATAACGGAATCCATCTTTTCATCTAATATCACCGCCCTAAGTTTCTTCATCCTTGCAGGCCTCACTAAAACCACCTTCTATTTATTATTCCATGATATTCTATTATATACACAAAATTATTCTAAGATATTGAATACATCCTCCAATTTAAGGGAAAGTATTTTTATTTTAGCAACTGAAACCATCCTGTATATTTCACTTTCTTCAGTACTTAATATATCCTCTGCCTCCTTTTTGGCAACTTCTTCACTCTGAGATATTAACATCTCAACCTTTGTCTGGGCCTCTTCCTCGGCTTTGGATATAATTCTTTTGCCCTCCTCAATTGCCTCCAATTTTATTTTTTCGGCCTCTTTTTTAGCCTTTTCTATTAACTCAAATGCCTCATTTTCTGCATGCTTTATATCCCTAATGGCATCTATAGCAACCACAAGATTACCTCCTTATAATTTTTAATCAAAAATCTTTTAACTATACCATATATATATAATTTTCTTTTTAAATTAATTATAATGAATAATCATTATAAATTATGGATTATATTAAAAATAGAGTTATAAAAGGGAAGATAATATATTAAAATTATTGCATTATTTTAGTTTTATAAAAGTTAGTTATAAAAAAATAATAATGATTAGAAAAATTATTAATAAAATTAATTATTATTAAAAAAATAAATAATTTAAATGATACAAAAAATTAGATAAGGATAAAATAAGGATAAAAAATCTGAAATATTAAAAATATCCAAAAAGAAGTAAAAGCATAGAAAGTAAAATTTCTATTATTTTCCTTATGTTTCTAAGTACTAGAAGGATAGGGGGATTTTTTAGGACAAACTATTAACTTCTTAAGTTAATTTAAGATTTGAAACATTTCCTTTATTAATGTTTTATTCACTATATATTATTTTTATTATGGCAAAAATATAACATTCTAAACTTATTATGAATATAATAATCCTGATATTTAAAGGATTTCCTCTGCACCTTCAGTGCTTAGGGATGTAGGGAGAGGGAGAACAGTGGTAGTAGGGAATTTCTACTACTTTTTAGGCACTTCTTTTCTTTATTTCTTTAAGAATATTTATTTTTTCTCTTATATTTTTTAAATATTTTTATTTTTTTCTTTTATTATCTTATAATTTAGGTTATTTTATTTTTTTTATTTATATTTATTTTTAATTTTTTTAAATTATTTTTTATTTATTTTATATATTGTAAATGTTTTTAAAAAATCATGCTCTTGACTATAATTGCTTTTATTATATAATTTCATGTATGAATTAAATTTATGCATACATTTTTTATTTTATCACTTATACCTTGCATGGTTCAAAAGGGTACTTATTACAGAGGGTATGACCCCTATTGCTGTACAGGTTTCCAATGAGACTCCTTTCTTAGTTATATCTAAGTGATACTTACTAAAATTAAGTATCTCCTTTGGCAATCCATGTCTTCCAAGACCAACAATTAATCCACAGGATTTTTTAAATAACAAATCTGCTACTTCTTCTGGAGTTATTAGTTTTTTTTCATAGGGCTTTGATGTTGTTGCAATGGCTACTCCAAATTGTGGTTGATAGTTATCCACAATATTAAATTTATTATTATCAATTAATTCCCTAAGGTATTTACCAGAATCGCCAATTGTGGTTTCTATTGATTCTATATCTTCCCTATTCCCTGGAAAGTTCATAATTGCCAAATTACAATTAAAGGCATGGCATATTGGGGCAGCCCTGGCTATGGCTCTTTTATGGGCTTCATGCCATCTATTTTTATCATAGGAATTATAAAGTATTAGGGTCATTCTTTTAGCATGGGCCATATTATCACAAATATACTTTTTTATAACTTTTATAACCTTAAAAAATATTATACTAACGAACCTTAATTCTCAAAAATTATAAAAAATGTATAAAAATTAAAAAAATTTGAAATAAATAAAATTATAAAAAATTAATATTAAAAATTGTAGTCAAGCACCAATATTTTAAATCTATAACCTAAATATAAATAATATAATAAAAATAAAACATTAAAAAGGGAAATAATTTAAATCTTTCTAACTTAGGTCATTGTACTTTTATAATGTGATCCTTAGGAAGAATTGTCCCTTTTCCCGAGAGAGTGTTTAAGGGTATAACTCTATAATAAATAGGTATTTCTATTTTTATTATATCCTTTAGATGTTTTAAAATCTTATTTTTTTATGTTATTTTAATTATATTTTATTTTTAATTATATTTTATTTTTTTAACTATTTTAAATTTTTTTATTTTATATAAAAATTTTATAATAATTATTTTTTTAAGTATTATTTATAAACCTTAGAAAACTTTATATATGTAAAAAATAAACCATCTAAAGTCCATTTTTTACATAGTTAATAACCCATTAATTAAAAAAATAAATTAAAATAAAAAAATTAGAATAGCCCTAAAACTTATCCATGGGCATCTAAATATTTAAACACTAAAATGGCTTTGTTTTTAAGCCAAAGAACCACTTTTTTGGAGGTATAGTATGTCAGATGAAAATCTATTAACAACCTTAGACACCTATTTGGCTTCAGGGATACATATAGGTACCCAACAAAAGACAGAGGATATGAAGAGATTCATATATAGGGTAAGATCCGATGGATTGTATGTATTGGATGTTAGGAAAACTGATGAAAGAATAAGATTGGCAGCAAAGTTCCTATCTAACTATGAGCCTGAAGATATTTTGGCAGTTTCAAGAAGAATATATTCCATAGGTCCATTAAAAAAGTTTGGGCAAACAACAGGCATAACCACAGTTGCAGGTAGATTTGTTCCAGGTACATTAACAAACCCTGCATCTAAGAAATTCTTAGAGCCTGAGGTTCTGTTTTTAAGTGATCCAAGAGTGGATAGACAGGCCCTAAAGGAGGCCATTGAAATTGGAATTCCAATTGTAGGTATGTGTGATACAGAGCATTTAACTGCCTATATTGACTTTATAATACCTACAAACAATAAGGGTAGAAAGGCTGTTTCATTAGTTTATTATCTTATAGCAAGGGAATATTTAAAAAATAGAGGTTTAATTGGAGAAGAAGTGCCATTCACCTACGAAGAGTTCTTAGAAAAGGCCATGAATGTTAAAGTAAGAATTATACCCCAGCAAAATCAAAGGAGTAGAAGAAGAAGGAGAAAATAATTAAAAATAATATTAAATAAATATTTATATATATTTTATTTATTACTTAATTTATTATTTAAAAAAATTAAAAAAATGTAAAGGATAAAACATTTCCCCTTGGATGATAAAATGGATAAAGAAACATTGTTTGAATGTCCAGTATGCATTGAAGTAGTGCCCCATGAAGTAATAAAGAAAATAGAATCAAAAAAACATCTTAAATTAACAGTGAGATGTTTAAATTGTGGCCATATTCATAACGTGGAAAAAACAGTTAAGTTAAAGGACATAAAAATAATAATAAGTAGATATGGAGAATCTGAAAAAAAGGTTGTTCAATTTCCAACAGATGAAATTTTGGAGGTTGGAGAGGTTATTAACATTCAAGGGGAGGATGTTGAGGTAACCAGTATAGAAACTACAAAGAGGGTATCATCCTCAAAAATTCAAGATATTGAAACACTATGGGTAAAATCCATAAGTATTCCTAAGAAAGTAGGTATATCCATCAATGATGGAAAAACTACACATTCTGTTAGTGTATTGGTCCCTCAGGATTATGTATTTGATAATGAAAGTATTTACCGCATAGGAAATGCCTTTTTTAGAATAAAAATGATAAAAACTGAAAAGGGCACATTTAAAAGGGAAATTGCAGGTAAAATAAAAAGAATATATGCTGAAAATGTAAAGCCCTTTAAAAAATACAAGGATTTAAGTGAATACTACAATAATTTGTAAATTAAATAATTAAGTGATTAAATAATTAGCAATTAATTGATAAACAATTAAAAAAATAATGAAATAATTAAATAAAACATAAAAAATAAAAATATAGGTTTATGAGGTGTAATTATGGCAAAAGTAAGGGCCAGATCTACTAAAGGAAAGAGAGTTGCCAGAGATACTTGGAAAACAAAATCCTGGTATAACATATATACCCCTCAATCATTTGGAGGAGATCTAATAGGTCAAACTCCAGCAAATGATCCATCCAATGTTATTGGAAGAGTGGCAGAGGTTAGTTTAAAGGACTTAACAAATGATCATTCAAAGCACATGGTAAGAATGTACTTTAAAATAGATGGAGTAAGTAGTAATAATGCCACAACCCAATTTGTTGGCCATGATACCACAAGGGAGTATTTAAAATCCTTAATTAGAAGGAGAAGAAGTAAAATAACAACAATTACTGATGTTAAAACAAAGGATGGTTATAAAATAAGAGTAAAGGCCATGGTATTAACGGCAGTTAGGGCAAGAGACTGCCATAAAAGAGATATAAGAAAAAAAATGGAAGAAATAGTTAGAGAAACTGCTAAAAATCAAACATTCCCAGAATTTGTTCAAGCCATGCTATTGGGAGGATTGGGCTCTAAAATATATGGAGAGTGTAAAAAAATATTCCCAATGAAGAGGGTAGAAATATATAAATCAGAGGTTTTAGAGTTTGGTAAGATTATAGAGACTTCTGAGCAAGAAACTAAAGAGGAAACTTCAGATTCCCCTGCAGAGGAGGAGATTACAGAGGAATGTGCAGAGATGGAAATGGAATCTAAGGAATAATTAAAAATAAATTATAGTTATGAATAAAAATTTATAATAAATAATTGAAATAAAAAATAAAAATAAAATTTTAAAGTACCTAAAAAGATTTAGAAATATAAAAAAATAGAAATACTGTTATTATTCTCCGTATATTCCTAAGCACTAGGGAAAGAGTACTTTTTGATAGTACTAACATCTTGATCCCAGTGCTTAGGAGCATCTAAGAAGGATATATGGGATTTTTACTTTTTATTATTTATTCCCTTAAATATTTTAAAATCTTAGATTATTATTTTATTTTTATTATTTTTTTAATTTTTTAAATATTTTTTATTTTTGTAGGTTTTTTAAATAAAGATTTTTTTATTTAGTGTAAGTATTTGTTTAGGCTACATATAATATTTTTTATATTATTTTAAAATTATTTTTATATATCATTGATTTTAATTATATATTATCTTCAATTTCAATAAATCTTTATTTTTTTAACTTTTATTTTATTTAATTAGGTGAGTTTATGGAAAAAATAAACTTGGATAAATACAAAAACATTAAAAGACATATTGAAAGGGAATTTATAAACTTAAATCCTATCCAAAGGGGAGGTATTCCTCCAGTGGAATCAAAAAAAGCAATATATGAATACTGGGATGGATACAGTGTTTGTGATTACTGTGGAGGGCGCCTTGATCAGGTAAAAACCCCCTCAATATGTGAATTTTTAAATGATCTCTCAAAGTTTTTAGATATGGACATATCAAGAACCACCCATGGGGCCAGGGAAAGTAAATTTATAGTTATGCATTCCCTATGTAAAGAAGGAGATTATGTAGTATTGGATGAAAATGCCCACTATACATCCTATGTTGCAATAGAAAGGGCCAAATTAAACTATGCTAAGGTTAAAAATAATGGATACCCTGCCTATAAAATAGATCCTCAGAACTATAAGGAGACTATCGAAAAAATAGAGGATGAGGGAAAGGATATTGGCCTAATATTACTTACCCATGTTGATGGAAACTATGGAAACCTAAGTGATGCAGAAAAAGTGGGAAAAATAGCAAAAAAAAAGGGATACCCATTTTTATTAAATTGTGCCTATACTGTTGGTAGAATGCCAGTTAAGGGAAAAAAGTTAAAAGCAGATTTTTTAGCCTGCTCAGGACATAAGAGTATGGCTTCATCTGGTCCAATAGGGATATTATCGATGAGAGATGAATTTGCAGAAGAGGTATTAAAAACTTCAAAGGACTACCCTGTTAAAGAGGTGGAATTTCTTGGATGTACAAGTAGGGGAGTTCCATTAATATCCCTTATGGTTAGTTTCCCATATATCTTAGAAAGAGTTAAAAAATGGGAGGAGGAATTAAAAAAGACAAGGTATGTTGTAGAGGAATTGGAAAAAATAGGCTTTAAACAAATAGGAATACGACCCAAGGAGCATGATTTAATTAAATTTGAAACCCCCATACTTGATGAAATAGCCCAGAAGGATAAGAGAAAAGGGTATTTCTTTTATGATGAATTGAAAAAAAGAGGTATTGGGGGCATAACAAGAGGAGTTACTAAGGAAATAAAGATGAGTGTTTATGGCTTAACCTGGGAGCAGGTAAATTATGTAGTGGATTCCATAAAAGATATAGTTATTAATAGGATTTAAAAAAATAATAAAAAAATATTAAAAAAAATAATATAATAAAAATATAAATAAAATATTAGGTAGGATAAAATGATAGATTCCAAAACTAAACTTTTAGGACTTATTGGTCATCCAGTGGAGCATTCCCTATCTCCCATTATGCATAATGAGGCACTAAGGCATAGGAATTTAAATTATGTTTATCTAGCCTTTGATGTACATCCAAATAATTTAAAGTATGTTGTCAATGGGGCAAAGGCCCTTGAAACATTTTCAGGATTCAATGTTACAGTGCCCCATAAGGTAGAGATAATTAAATACTTAGATGAAATAGATAGGGAAGCCCAACTTATAGGGGCTGTTAATACTGTAAAAATTAAGGATAATAAAGCAATTGGGTACAATACTGATGGCTTAGGGGTTAGAATGTCCCTTGAAGAAGAGATAGGGAAGGTAAAGGGAAAAAATATTTTAATAATTGGTGCAGGGGGTGCTGCAAGGGCAGTATCATTTGAACTGGCAAAGGATAATACTATAACTATTATTAATAGAACAGTTGAAAATGCAAAAACCTTAGCCAAGGATATATCTAATAAATTAAATAAAAACATAGGTTATGGGGGCCTAAATATAGATATTGAGGATTACAATATACTTATTCACACCACCCCTGTTGGTATGTATCCCAATATCAATGCAAAGCCCATAATAGATGTGGATAAGATTAATAAAGATATGATAGTAATGGATTTAATATACAATCCAATGGAAACTGTTCTTTTAAAAGAATCTCGAAAGAGGGGAGCAAAAACTATCAATGGTCTTGGAATGTTAGTTTATCAGGGGGCCATAGCCTTTGAGATATGGACAGGTATAAAACCAGATGTTAAGGTTATGAAAAGAAAAATAGAAAATATTATTTAAAAATTATAATGCATTGCAATAAAAAATAAATAAAAATAGAATTGGGATTTAATGAAAAAATAAAAAAATTAAAAAATAATAAAAAATAGGTAATAATTATGCTAAAAGTAATTTATGATGGTAATTTGATAAGAGAGGGAAATAAAATACTTGAGGCATCCTCCTCTGTAACATTTATTAAAACTAAGGAGCATAATATAATAGTGGATACCTCCTCCAAAGACAAAAGGGATATGATAATAGAGGGATTGGCAAAGTTAGGTTTATCTCCTGAGGACATAGATATTGTAATAAATACTCATAGCCATTGGGACCATGTGGAGAATAATGATCTATTTAAAAATGCAAAAATTATCAACTATGAAAATTATAAATCCTTTGAGGATAGGGAGATAGAGATTATAAAAACTCCTGGGCATACTGAGGATAGTATATCTGTTATTTATGGGGATTATATCATAGTTGGGGATGCCTCTCCTTTGAAGGATAATATATTAAATGATATGGAGCCAAAATTAAATATTGATGAAGAATTAGCATTAAAAACACTTAAAAAAATAAAATCTATGGGTAAAAATATTATTACAGGCCATGATGGCATATACTTTATTAAGTGAAATCCTGAAGTTTTAACTTATAAATATTAAATTATTTTAACTATTCCATAGTTATTTTATATTTCATTATTTTTAATAAATTATTGTTTATAATTTTATTATTTTTATTTTTTTATATTTGATTTTATAAACCAATTACATTTACTATTTATTTTAATATTTATAATATTTTATATTAGGTGATAGATTGGAAGATCATTATATAGATAAAATATTAAACATTGGAGAAAAAAAGAACTTTGAGGTGGATATTTTTATATCCCACTCTGAAAACCTAACCTGTGAATTAGATGGCGATAGTTTAGATTCCATCCAACAAAGTAATGGTTTTGGTATAGGAGTTAGGGTTATAAAAGATAATAAAGTAGGATTTGCCTACTCCACTAAACCTGGAGAGGATGTAATATACAAAGCCATGGAAAACCTTGTATTGGATGAATACACTGCACTCCCTGAACCTACAAAGGACCTTCCTAATCCTAAGGGCATATTTCATAAGGATCTGTTGAATAGAGAAGAGGAGGATATTATAGAGGATTTAAATGCCATGAAAAATATATTGATTGAAGAAAATATAACCATTACTGGAGGTTCCATAGATAATGTATATTCCCAAAATAGAATAGTAAATTCAAAGGGCCTTGATATTGAAGAAAAATTTACCTATTACTCTGCATCAATTTCAGGTATAAAAAATGGAGAAACTGCCTATGATTATCTAACAAGGACCCACGTATTTGATGTTAGGCAATTAGGTAATAATGTTGTGGAATTACTATCCCTACCTAAGAGCACTAAGATCCAATACGAGGGAAACATATTATTAACTCCAAGGGTATTAGGTTCCCTTTTAACCTATACCCTTTTACCTTCATTTAATTCTGAAAATATTCAGAGAAATAGGTCCCTATTAAAGGATAAAATTGGAGAGGAGGTATTTGGAGAGCATATTACCATAGTGGATGATGGTACCTTAAACAATGGCCTATATTCCAGTAAGGTAGATGGAGAGGGCACTCCAAGAGAGAAAATAACCTTAATAGAAAAGGGAATCTTAAAAAACTACCTCTATGACATAAAGAGGGCAAATATAGAAAATAAAAAATCCACAGGGCATGGAGTTAGGAATTACAATACCCTACCAACCATTTCTCCCTCCAACATAATAATAGAGCCGAAAGATAAATTAGACAATTATAATGAATACCTATGTGTAAATGGACTTATTGGATGTCATACTTCCAACCCAATAACTGGGAACTTCTCAGTGGAAATATCCAATAGTTATATTGTAAGGAATGGGGAAAAAATACCCATAAAGAAAGGAATGTTATCTGGAAATATATTTGAGGTACTTAAAGGGGCCCTTCCTATGGATGATGTAGATCAACGTGGAAGATATCTATCTCCCTCAATAATGATAGAGGGAAAAATAATATTGTAAAATATATGGATAAGTAATTTAAAACTATGATTTTAAAAAATTATTTTATATTATAGTATAGAACCTTTAAATTTATAATTATATAAAATTATAGTATGGGGAAATCATCTATAAAAAACTAATTAAAAAATCCTATAAAAAATTAAAATAAAATAAATTATTATAAAAATAAAAATAAAATAAAAAATAAGGATAATTATAATAAAAATAAGAAATAAAAGAAGATTCTTAAAATATTAAAAAAATATAAAATCCAATTAATAGTTAAACAATACAATCTCTTGAACTTATTATAAATATAGTAATCCTATACTTAAAGGACATTCCCTGCACTTCCAGTGCTTGGGAGCGTATGAGGAAGGGAGATAGTGGTGTAGAATTTCTACTTTTTTATTTTTCTTTATCTCTTTAAATATTTATTTTTTCTTTTATATCTTAGGATTTAGATTATAATTGAGAACATAATTTTCTAACCTACACCTACAATATAAAAAATAAAATAAATTAAAAAAATAATTTAAAAATATAAAATTAAAATGATCCAAATCTTAAATAAAAGAATATAATACAATAAAAAACCTAAAATCTTAAGATATTAGAGAAAAAAATAAAAACATTTATACATATAAGAGAAAAAGGCATACATAAAATTAAAGGATCAGTATGATGCAGGAGAAATTGCAGCCAACTTAGGAATATATTAAGGGAAAATAATCCTTAAAAATCTTTATTTTTTAATAATTTAAAAAATTATTTATTGATAGGAAAAGAAGTTAAAAGGATCTTATAGGTGATATAAATGGGTAAAAGATTGATATCCCAAAATAGAGGTAGGGGTACTCCAAAATACACCTCGCCCTCCCATAAAAGAAAAGGAGAGGCTAAATATAGAAAGTTTGATGAAATGGAAAAAAAAGATAAGATTATAGGGGTAATAGTAGATATACTCCATGATCCAGGAAGAAGTGCTCCTGTGGCCAAGGTTAGATTTGAAAACAATGAAGAGAGACTTATATTGGTCCCAGAGGGTATGAAAATTAATGATGAAATTGAGTGTGGAATAAGTGCAGATATAAAGCCTGGAAATGTATTGCCCTTGGGGGAGATACCAGAGGGTATTCCAGTATATAACATAGAAACAATTCCTGGGGATGGGGGAAAGTTAGTTAGATCAGGGGGCTGTTATGCCCATATAATTGCCCATGATGTAGGTAAAACAATAGTAAAGTTGCCCTCTGGATATATGAAAACACTAAATCCCATGTGTAGAGCCACAATAGGGGTAGTTGCAGGGGGAGGTAGAAAGGAAAAGCCATTTACAAAGGCAGGTAAAAAATATCATGCCATGAAGCCTAAAGCCATAGTTTGGCCAAAGGTTAGGGGAGTGGCAATGAATGCAGTGGATCACCCATTTGGTGGAGGAAGACATCAACATACTGGAAAACCTACAACCATTTCAAGAAAAACCTCTCCTGGTAGAAAGGTAGGACATATTGCTGCCAGAAGAACTGGAAGAAGAAGATAATTTATTTATTAATAAAATTAAATATTTTATAAATAAAAATAAAAAATCCATTAATAAGGTGGAATAATGGCTAAAAAGGTATTTAAAAAGGGAAGATCAAGGAGAAAGGGAAAAAAACAGGTAGCCCCAAGAAGAAGAGTGGAATTTAGATATAAAGGATATACCTTGGAGGAATTGCAAAATCTTCCAATAAAGAAGTTTATTGAATTACTCCCATCAAGGCAGAGAAGAAGTATGTTAAGGGGAATTACTCCAAAACAGAGAAAGTTAGTTATGAAAATTAAAAGGGCCAGAAGATTATTAAATAGAGGAAAGGAGCCTAGGGTAATTAGAACACACTGTAGAGACTTTGTAATTACTCCTGCCATGGTTGGATTAACCTTTGGTATATACAATGGTAAGGAATTCCAAGAGGTAAAAATAGTGGAGGAGGCCATTGGAAGATACCTTGGAGAATTTGCCCCAACAAGAAAGGTTGTTCAGCACAGTTCTCCAGGTATGGGTGCTACAAGGGGATCCATGTTTGTGCCAATTAAGTAAATATTTATACTTTATCTTTTTTATTAAAACAGAGATTGAGATATTTTTATGCTCAATTACTACTAAAATTTACTTTTTTAAATATTATTATTTATTTTATGGTCTTAAAAAAATTATTTATATAAATAAAACTTAAATTTCAAGAATTATAAAAAATATTATAAAAATTATTAAAAATAAAAAAATAATTTAAAAAAAAATAATAATAAAATTATAAAAAGTAATAAAGTAAAAACAATAATCAAAGATTTTAAAATACTTATAAAGAAGTAATATATAAAAAGTAAAAATCCTATTATTATCCTTTTTATGCTCCCAAGCACGGAGAAAGGTATTCTTTGACAGGATGACATTATAAAAAATTCATATTAGTCTAAGATAGGGGCTTAATGTGTTTTTTATTATTGATATTTTATTTCCTATTTTATTATTATTGTATTTTTATTTTTATTATTTTATTTAGATTAAAGTTAAGGTTATGTGGTTGATTATACTAATTACTTATTTTACATTAGGGTTAAGTGGAGAGGCCTATTTTTTGCTATAATAATGTCAAAAATATAAATATTTTAAATTTATCCCCTGTGATAACCTTAACAAAAAAAAGTTTTAAGATAATTTTAAAAATCTTAAGATCTATTCTATTTTATTATATTATTTTTATTTTTTTAAATTATTTTTATAATATTTTTTTATGCCTTATAATTGCTTGTTATTTTTTTATTTTAATTATAATTCCTAATATTTATTATTTTTTATTAGATTTTTTGGAATTAAGTTTTTTGTTACTATAGATGGAAAATATAAATATTTTTTATTACATCATTTCAAAGAGTTCTCCAAAGGTAATCCTTTTATCTGTTTTAATTAATTTGGGAATCCTCCCTATTTTACCAGCATACTCTCCAATAACAACAAAGACACCATCAATATTATCAATGGATTCTCCCCGCTCTAAACATTTATTTATGGCCTCATCTGGGGGACCTACTGCAAAATTTCCTATACTGGTGGCTGCTGCATCTGCTATGCTACTTTCCTCTGCAAAAACTACCACTGCATCAGCATTTCCAAAACTTACTGAGGGCCCAACTGTTCCTGAGGAGGTACATACTCCATATCCTTTAAAGGCCCTATCCTCCTTTATTTCAAATCCAACATAACCTGATAAGGAAGAGTTTCCAGCATACAATCCAACAATTATATTCTTAGTGGCCCTTAATGCAATATCTCCTCCATTTTCTGAGATTATATTTTTACATCCCTCTTTTATGGCATTTTCCACAATTATCTGGCTAATACTTCCTGCAACAGATGCCATGGGCCCAACATTTGCATTTTCTCCTGCCCTTGCCATCATTTTAACAATTCCTGGAGCCTCAACATCAACACTTAAGGGCTCATAGCTTCTTAAAAATTCTGGATGTTTTAATATGTAATTTTCAAGAAGTATTCTTTCCCTTATTATTGTATTTTTAGCAATATCTATGAATTTTTTATCCTCTACTTTTAAAAGAACATTTGTTTCCTTAATTGATATTTTTTTTTAAAACTTAGCATATTCTCCCTTTATTTTATAATAATTTTATAAATTTTAAATACTTTAGTATTATCTTTTTAAATACTCACAAACCTTTTCAAACATTAAATTTGTTGGATCTTCTAACTTAATACCATTGTTTCTTTTTCCAATATTATCAATTATATAGGTTACCACATCATTAATTGATGTTGAATGGACCATTCTATTTTTACTTATAAGGTAATTATCCACGCCAAGCATACGCTCAGGATAGCATGAAACTGTGGGTACTCCAATTACTGCAGCCTCCCTATTCATTGTACCCCCTGCACCAACCATGGCATCGGTATAGTATAAAAGGGATATGGTATCAATAATTCCAGGGATAATGGCCCCTAAAGAGGAATATACTTTCCTTTGTTTTTCATTCCTTGGAAATACCACTATATTGCAATCTATACTTTTATTTAGATTTTTGATTATTTCAGGTAATATATCCCTTTTGCCATTACAGTATGAGGAATCTGGACAGGGCCTCATTACAATCAAGGGTAAATCTCTATCAAGTCCCAAAGTATTTATTATGTTATTATCCAATGGCAAAATATTGTTTAATCTAGAATTTACATTTGCCACCTCACAGGTTCCCTCAAAGGTTAAAAAATCAGTTCCCCCCTGACTCTTTAAAAGATCCCTGTCTGTACCTATGGGGGATATAATGTTATTAACTATGGGTAATGTTAATCTATTTTGAGCATTTGCATGTTCATTATCCACCACAAATACCGAGGGAATATTCAATCCAAAGGCCACCCTTGGAAGTTCCACTGAGTGCTTTGTAATTGCAACCTTGGGTTTATTTTTTAGTACTATTTTTGTTAATTCAATTATTCTCTTTGCAGAGTTCATTAATTTTTCCTCTAAGGTTTTCCCATGATTGCCCACCAACAGGGGATCAATAACATAGGTGTATAATTTAACAATATGTTCCAAATTTTTAAATTTTCTAAAGGTTATAAAATAATCAATACCTTCCCTTTCAAATTTATTTATAAGTTGAGAAAAATAATGAACATGAGGGGAATTAGTAAAATCAATCCATACATCCATGTGATCACCAAAGTGCATATATATAATTTATATTTATTAATCTTTAAATTATTTAAATAGTATATATAAATTTCCATGTTATTAAAAAAAATAAAAAATAATAATTATGGTCTTAAAAAAATTATTTATATTAAACATAAAATTTAATTCCCATTAAGGATAAAAAATAATTATAAATATAAAAAAATTAAAAATAAAAGAATTTGTCAAAATTTAATTAAAAAATAAAGAATAATTAAGATAAAATAGAAAAATCCAAGATTTTAAAATACTTAAAAAATAATAAATATATAAAAAGTAAAAATCCTATCATTGTTCCCTATACTCCTAAGCAGGGGCAGGGAGAATCCTTTACAAGATGGCATTATGAAACCCATATTAGGCCAAGATAGGGACTTAAATATATCTTTTATTAATGTTTTATCCTTTTTATTATTAAATATTTTTTTATACTTTTTCCCTTATATTTTTAAATATTTTTTTATTTTTTTAATATTTTTTTATTTATTTTTATTTATATATTAGGATATGGTTTAGGAAATTATGTTTTTGACTATAATATAAAATGATTTATTTTAAGTATTTAAAATAAAGGTTCCATTGGTGGTGTAAAATACTATTTTATTATGTTCCCTATTGAACTCCTCTAAGGAAATGTTTTTCATCTTTTTATTTGGATAGGATATGTTTTTTCTATATAATGTTACCTTTAAAGGCTTCTCAGAATATACTACTACATCATCATTTCTTATGATTACATTGCTATTTTTATAGTTATTTGCCCAATCTACATAATTATTGAAGGAGCAAACCCAGGTATAATTGTCCCTCCAAGAATATATTTTATTAGTATCATATTTAACAACATCTGCTACATATACCCCAAAGTTTTCATCCTTGGGGGGAATATAACGCTCATTAATAAAGGGAACCCCATATAATTCATTATCAATTAATCCAGGTATCCTCAATACTGGGATTCCATTCTCATTGGATATGTTGGTATGACCTGGGGATACTATGTATTTTATTTTATCCCTTATATCAAGTTTCCAAGTTAGATTTCTATTATCTCTTCCAAGTACTGCATCCAATAAATACCTATCATTGGGCACAAGTAATCCATCTGCTCCACTACTTACAGCATAACTATAGCCCCTTACAAACCAGGCATTAAAGTGTTTATATTTATTAGAGTTTAATTCACTATCCAAACTTGGAGATAGGGCCTTTTCTCCGTAATACCAATTGGTTATATATTTATTGTTATCCTCTGCACTTGGTTCTCCCCTTTCATAGTAGTAATATCCATTTTCAGAGGATAGTCCCTTTTCCCAATATCCTGTATCATCGACTCCTTTATAACTTATGGTCTCTGGGTAATATCCACCTATAGGATGGTCTTTAAATGTTTCAGGGGCTTTAAATGTATATATGTTGGGATAGTATCCTAAGGACAATATATCAAAGTCCCTTGGATAGTGATGGTTTTTTTCCACTGAACTTACATAGATATGGAAGTATTCATACTTACGCCATTTTTTAAACCAATAATCATTTAATAGTAAGTCCAATTCATCCTTATCAATATCCTTTTTTTCAATAATTTTTAAATTTTCAAAGCCTGTTGAGACATAAGTAACATTTACATTTAATAGTTTTGAAAGTGCCTTTATATGTTTTATTTTTTTATCTATTAAATCATCATCTCTTAAATCCACCTTTAATTTCCTACCTGCTACATCCATCACATATTTCCCATCTTGGTCAAATATGGCCTTTTGGATTACTATACCAGTTGCAATGGTACTTTTATATCTTGGGGGAACTTTATTTATGTATGCAAAGGTACCATTGTTCTCTGAAACATAGTACCCTACAAAATCTAAAATATCTTTGTCATCAGGGTTTATATGGTTAGTTATAAGTACTTTTTTAGGTTTAATTTCGTATATTCCCTTTTCAGGATCTAATAACTTAGTACTAATATTATACACAGGAGGGTCATTAGAACCTATATCCACTGGTGGGTTGAATATTATAATATTCTCCTCATCATCCCTAATTACATATTTCTTAGGGTATATGGTAATTACTCCCTTAGAAATAAAGGTATAGTTATAGTATTCTGGAATTATACTATATTGACTGCCCTCGCCATATACTGTCTCAGTTTTTACATTAATATTGGATAGGTTTAAGGGGGGATGATATGTTATGGTTCCATCTTCTTTCTTAGTTATATATTTCTTAGGGTACAGTATAAAGGTACCATTATTTATCACGGCATATCCATCATATTTAGGTAACCTATCAACTATTTCTCTATACTGAGGAGGTACATGCCTTATTTCATATTCACTGTAATTCACTGACACTGGAGGATTATATACTATTGTGCCATCATTATCCCTGTATAGGCTATTCTTGGAATATATTACAATGGAGTTCTCTGTGCTTATATAGGTATAATTGTAATAGTTGGGAATTTCTTTTGGCACAACCCTTGTAATATTGAATTTATAAAGTATCCAATCATCCCTTTTTAGATTGTAATCCTTATCAATATAAAAAATAACTATATTATCATTGTTTAAATATTTATTTAATTGGTTTTCGTTATTTATAGTAGATAATGGCACATAATCAATAGGTATTGTGGAGGACCATTTATACTCCATAGCATAGTTATTTGCTAACAAAATAATAAACATACAGAGAATTGGAACAAGGGGTATTCTCATAAAATCACCATGGGGTTTATTGTCTTAATAATTAATTACTAATAATAATAATCTCTTTCCTCAGTTCTATGATCATCCAGGATGTAATAACGAAATTTTTACTTTTTGTATTTTTTATTTGCTCCTTCTTTAAGTATTTTAAAATTCTTAATTATCTTATATTTAATTTAAATTATTTTTATTTTTTATTTTATTATTTTAATTTTTCTTTTAAATATTTTTTTATTTTTTTATATGTTGATTAGTAATTTTTTTAGAATTATACTTAAAATAAATATGGAAAAAATATTTTATACAATAACAACTTTACCATCAATTATATCAATATTAATAAGGGTTTTTACATCATACCCTGTTTTTTCTTTTACCTCTTTTTTCCCATCCCCTCTAAGTATAATACATACAATATCGTTTATTTTTGCTCCTGCTTTTTCCAAGGCTTTAATCATGGCTACCATGGTACCTCCTGTGGATAAAACATCATCCACAATTAAAACCTTATCTCCCTCCTTTATACCATTTAAATATAATTTACCTTTACTATACCCTGTCTCCTGATGAACTGGGATTTCTCCCTCTAAGGCATATTCCCTTTTCCTCATAATCACATATGGAATGTCAGTATATAGGGATATTGTGGTTACTATGGGTATTCCCATGGCCTCGGCTGTAACAATCTTATCTACTCCTTCAATATTGCATTTTTTTATAATATTTATTGCCACTTCCCTTAAAAGTTGTGGATGCATTACAGGAATGCCATCGGATATGGGATGTATAAAATAATCATAATCTCCTCTTTTCACAATTGGACAGGACTTTAAGGTTTCCCTTAATAACTTCACAACAATCACCAAAATTTTTTATATATTATTTTAATTTTTTGATAATTTTTTCAACAATCTTTTTAAACTCTTCTGAGGCAGTGCAATCCAATGATACCATAGGTACTCCCCTATCTGAGGCCTCCCTGGCCTTTATATCCAAGGGTATTCTCCCTAAGAAATCTACATTTAATTCATTGGCAGCCCTTTCTCCACCTCCCTTTCCAAATATATCTACTACCTCTCCACAGTGAGGGCATACAAAACCTCCCATGTTTTCTATTATCCCAAGTATTGGGGTATTTGTGGTTTTTGCCATCATTATGGATTTTTTTGCATCAAGAATGGCAACTTCCTCAGGAGTTGTAACTATGACTACTCCATCAATATCTGGAATGGATTGCAACAATGTAATCTGAATATCTCCAGTTCCTGGTGGGGTATCTATCAATAGATAATCTAAATCGCCCCATACAACATCACTTAAAAATTGCCTAAGGGCCCCACTTATCTTTGGACCCCTCCATAGTACAGGAGTATCTTTATTGGGTAAAAAATAACTAATAGATATTACTTTTATTCCCTCAGGAGTTGTAACGGGATAGATACCATTCTCGTCGGCATAGGGTTGAATATCCTCCACACCTAACATCTTAGGGATATTGGGACCATGTATATCTCCATCTAAGATACCTACCTTTTTCCCCATGGAACTTAGTACCGCTGCTAAATTCACCGTCACAGTTGATTTTCCAACGCCTCCCTTTCCACTTAATATGGCTATTTTATGTTTTATTTTTCCCATATTTCCCTTTATTTTTGCATCCTGTATCTCTAAGGCATTTCTACTACAGGTATCTTTTGATGAACAGGATTTATGATTTCCATCACATTCTGCCATGGTTATCCCTCTTATGATTAAATGATTTTAAATTTAATAAATCTTATATTTTTATAAATTTTGTTATTAAAAATAAATTATGCCTATCTATATAATTTTATAATATTTTTAGTATTTTAAAATATAGATAAGGACATGATATTAACTTAACAATATACTAAAAAGTATAAAATAATAAAGAGAAATACCTTAAGTCCCTTTACTTTGAGATAATGAACTTTATAGTATATACTTAGGAAGAATTACTTTTCCCCGTGCTTAGGAGTACCAAGGAGTAAGGACTGGATTTCTAATTTTTATGCAATTCTCCCCTTCCAAGTATTTTAAAATTCTTAGATTTTTCTATTTTATTTTTTATTTTTTTATTATATTTTTATTATTTTTTATTTTATTAAATTAATATTTATTTTTTTAATAGTTTTATAATATTTTTTTAAGGTTCTTAAAATTTGAGTTTTTTTATTATTGTTAAGCACATAATATTTTAAACTTATAATAGATGTAATAACCCATAATTAAAGGATTTCTTCTACACTTTCAGTGCTTAGGAGTGTGAGAGTAAGAAGGATGGTGATATGGAATTTCTACTTCTAAGTATTTACTTTTTCTCTTATATGTATAAATGTTTTTATTTTTTTCTCTAATATCTTAAGATTTTAGGTTTTTTATTGTATTATATTCTTTTATTTAAGATTTGGATCATTTTAATTTTATATTTTTAAATTATTTTTTTAATTTATTTTATTTTTT
>JAHEQB010000015.1 GCA_019561555.1 Methanothermococcus sp. SCGC AD-155-C09 | reverse complement strand
TCTTCATCATTATTCTTAGAATATTTCTGCAGTATCTCTTGAATCAATGTCGGTTCCTGAAATACAGTGAAGGGAACTCGCCCTTGCAAATCAATAAGGAACGAAGTTACATCATTTTCTAAATAGATATTCAATAATTTACGAATTTGACTAATTGGCAAGGTGACTGGGATAGAACCCATCACTGTCTTTTCAATATTCATTTCGTAAGCATTTTTTAAATACTTCTTCACCAGGGGGATATAATATTTATTAAATACGCCTGCATCCCCCTGTTCGGTAATCAGTGAACGTGCCCTTTGGAGTGTTGGAACTACAAAAAAATAGAGATAAGTACTCATAAAAAAGTATTGTCGAAGAAGATAAACAACCTATATGATAAAATTGATAGTATAGAATCTAAATACAGCGGGTATTTTCCAACATATGATGATTTGTTAAATAATATTAGAAATATTAATATTGATGAGGACCTGAATGATAAGATTTCAAAGATATTGTTGGAATAATTGAGGAGATACAGTGGATTTGTTTTTGGATACCTGCATTATAATATCCTACCATATACCTTGTCATCCGCGTCATAAAAAAGTTTTGAATTTTTATAATAACAATAATATAAATTCTCAAATAACTTGTAAAAAAGTTGAGAGGGAATTATCTAGAAAATTGAATAAAATTTTAATGGAATTTAAAAAGTCCAATTCTATTTCAGGTTTAGAAGAAAGGAAAGTAAGGCATGCTATTAGTATATTTTTTAGAAAAATTCAATCGCAAGATTTTAGCATATTGGATAGTTTTTTATTTAATGATTTGGAAATTGATTTAAGGAAAGTAATAAAAAACTGGGATGATAGAGAGGTATTCTCTAATGCTGTGCTTTGGTGTTATTACCATAAACCAAATAACCCAACTTTTCTAACACTTGATAAAAACGATTATCATAATATTTTGGGAATTAAGGGGGCGGTATATAATTGTTTATCCAAAAATAATGTTTCTTTGCATAAGCAGTTGGATATTTTTTTATTACTGTAATGTGCTTTTTTCCATTTTAAGCCTTTAAACCATGCCTTTGTAATTAAGGTGTCATAAATTCCCACTTTTTACCATTTCGATTTAACCTAGGAAGTTTATTACTGGACCATAAATCTTGCAGGATTTGCTTAATTCCTATATGGGACCCATACTTAACATTATCTATGGTGTTATTAATATCATCAGATAACATGCTGGCTAAGATTACATCGTTCAATATTACGGGCTCGAATGTTTTATAATCAGATTTTTTTCTTAACTCGTGCAACTCCTCTAAACTATTGGCCATATATATTATATCATTGTTGTCGATACATTCTCCAACAGAATACATGTACTCCCTAACCAAATGATGACTCGATGAGCTTTTTAATACTTGTTCAACTCTCTGTCTAGTATCACATTGTAATATAATATCTCTAATTTTTAAATAAGTGTAATAGTAATACCGCCCTATGGCAGTACGGTACGACCCCGTTAAAAACCCACCCACTGGCTGATTATGCAGAAAAGAGCCTATTTCATAAAACTCTTCAATATTAAATATGGATTGCTGTTGAAACACCATTATCCCTCATAATTATGGTCTAAAAGAACATGAAATTTTTTCATATATTTAGAATATTTTTTTCTAACTTCATTCCAAACCCTTTTGAGAAGGGTAATTTCATTTTCAGGGGGAATTTTATTATTCACCTGAATTATAATGCGAGGTTCTTCACTATCAAAATCTATATCATAAACTATTGTGTAGGATAGGTTGGGATAATTAGCATTAAGATACTTTACCACTTGATTACCCATCTCATAACATATATTTTTCCAATTTTCATCTATCAATTCATTAAATAACTCAGATTCAATCATATTACTTTTGAGATTTTCAAAATCCGCATTAGCAATTAATGCAGCTTGTGATTCATCAATTTTCCCTTTTTTTAAAAGCGATTTTGCAAGTTTTTTACGGTTTTTTAGGATTTCATCTAAAACGTCTGATTCAGATGTCATATTCGGGTAATTAAAATACACCAATGCCAACAGTTCATAATGAGAAAGGTCATTAAGTTGCTCTTTAATGGATTTAATACGATTTAAGACATCTTGGGAGATATATTCCTTTAATTTTTCAGCGTATTTTTTACCCAATTTAGTAATTACAATACGAGTACCTTCAACATTGGCAAGATTCATGATTTGAAGTCTTTCCAGTTCGAAATCTACAACTTCACTATATGGACCATAATGGTATGCTTCATACTGGGCAAGTTTGTTGAGTCTTTCATTGTTTAGTTTATCAATTATCAAAAACATCTCTTTTTGGAGGTGAGTTTTCCCCTTGACTGGTTTGGAGTTATCACTATCCAATAGTAATAGTAATATTGCTTGAATTTCAGATAAGTCATTAATATCAACAGTGTTATTGTCCATGCTATCCCAATGAATGTGGTTATAATATAAATAATAAAATCCATAGTATATAAATTACCCGAATAGGGGGTGAAAATTTGTTTAAAATAAAAGTAATAGGAGAAGATGAAAGCACATATTATACCCATAAACTTGTGAAAATTAAAAATAAAAGATTTGAAACGCCGATAAAGGCTGTTAATTTAAATTATTTCTATCCCAATATTCCAGTAGCACATAATACATTTGTTGAAGAGATTTATAAATCTTTTGATAACGAAATTTTAAATAAC
>JAHEQB010000014.1 GCA_019561555.1 Methanothermococcus sp. SCGC AD-155-C09 | reverse complement strand
ATCTTATATTATTTTTATATTTTTTTTATAATTATTAAATTAAGATACTATATTTAACCATAAGTGCCTTGTATAATATATTTTCCAATCCCTCTTAAATTCTATATGATAGTATTAAATGGAATCCTCAATCGAAAAACTTATATATTACTTCATAATACTAAGTTATGATACAATGGGCTCGTAGTCTAGTTGGCTATGATGCCGCCCTGACACGGCGGTGGTCGGGAGTTCGAATCTCCCCGAGCCCACTATTTTTAAGGACATACCTATGGATTTATACTTATATATTCTATAAATTTACATCAGTACTACTTTTTAATTTAACAATAGTTTCCCTTAAATCCCCTGTTTCAAGTAGTGTTTTTTCAATATCTTCTTTTTTGAATCCTTTTTTTTCTAAAAATTCTACAGATTCCTTAAAGAACTTTGATTTTTTTAATATCTCTTCAGATAATTTTTTCTTTAATTCCATATACTCCTCTCTACTTATGCCATTACTTAAAAGGGCCCCATCTCTAAATGGGCATGGCTTGCTTATTTTACAGCACCATACTAAACTACCAAAACAGGTGCTTTTGCCCTTGCCTAATTTGGTTTTTTTTCCAAAGTCATCCTTTATTTTTACAAATTCCTGAGTATCCATTTTTAACATTTTTAGGGCATTATGGATTGGACATCCCTTTACAGGGGGGCAGCAAAAGGATAGCCCCCTTAAATCTCCTCCTCTACATATATGAGAGGGTGCATTTTCCCACATAATATCCCTCCATTAAGGTTATAATAAAAAATAACCTTAAATATATTTTAAATATAAAAACTTTTATTTTATTTAAAATATATTTTAAATAATTAATTTTAACTCATTAATTGTATTAATTATATTATCCTATTGAATATTACCTCTATTCTGGTGAAATGGTATGAAAAAAGTGCATTTTGATAGTATTGTTGTAGTTATAATAAATAAACCTATGGAATACACTGGAAAAGAAATTGAGCCATTATGGGCCTTTGAAAAATATGGCCTCCAAAAGGACAGTATTGTAGCATTTAGGGGGAATCTTAATGTTGATATAGAAAATATGAAGGATTTAAAGGATGTTATGGAAGAGGGCAAATATGGAGACATATTAATAGAATCCTCAGATGCCATGAACTTTATTATTGAGCACTTTGACAACCCAGACTTAAAGATGATATATTTAAGGCAGAGGATATTAATATCCATTGCTAAGGATGTTTTGGAAGGGATCTCTGGAAAAAAATTAATAAGAAGGGGTGATGATCTCTATTACAATGGGGGTAAATTATCTGTATCCATTGCCTGTAGGGGCATATCTTCGGCAAAGATACATCTGGGCATTAACCTATCAAATGAAGGTACCCCAACCTATATTAAAACCTCATCCTTAAAGGATTTGGAAATGGATATTGATGATAAAAAAATATTGGAAATAATGGAAGAGATAGCCTTAGGATATGGGGAAGAGATGGACAACATAGAAAGGGATATGAGAAAAACCAAATGTTTATAATTATTGGATTATATGGTGTCTAACAACTTCACCAACTTAATACTTATCAAAGAATGTTATGCACCGAGGGTTTTAACAAGGGTTTTATAGATGAGAGATATATATTAGACACGCTAAAAAAATAATAAAAGTTAAAAAAATGAGAAATAATAGAAATATAAAAAAAATATGGAATAATATATATAGGCACATAAATTTTAAATTCATTATAGTACAGCAATCTTATACTTAAAGAACTTACTCTGCACTTTCAGGGACGTGTCCAGATAAAATAGGTATATTAAATATAAATCATAATAAAAGTTAAAAAAATAAAATAATAATAAAAAATAATGATTTAA
>JAHEQB010000013.1 GCA_019561555.1 Methanothermococcus sp. SCGC AD-155-C09 | reverse complement strand
TCCTAGCTAAAGCTTTCTTTACATCTCTTGTTTCCAGTTTTCTTATGATTTTTTTCAAAAGATCCCACTTTTCGTCTCCTTCTACTGGAACTATTGGCAATTTCATATTCAATCACCAATAACAATAAAAGTTCTTTAAATATATAAATTTTACGGTTTATGATTAATTTATTTCTTATTTAGAGTGATATAATTTTGTCCCGTTAGAAGGGGAGAGTAGACTAACTGTTTAATTATAATATGGAGCGATCTGAATAGAGATTAAATTGCAAGTTGACAGAACACCCTATTTATAATTTTTTATTATATCCATCTGCTATTTTTTAATTATATTTTTAATTTTTTTTATTTTATATTTTTATTTATTAATTTAATAAATATATTTAAATACATTTAAATCATATTATTATATAGTCCTCCAAAATTACATTATATCTATTAATAAACATTTATCAAATTAAAATAAAAAATTTGGGAAAACTATGGATAATTGGGAATTTAGAATGGTTACCAGGTTTTTTGTATTGGTAATTTTTTTGTTCATGGTATATTTAATATATCCTTTTTTTGATGCCATAGCCCTGTCCTGTGCATTTGCATATATGGGTAGGCCAATATATGACTTAATTAAACCATATACTGGAAAATCACTTGCTGCAATAATATGCTTACTTTTATTTATAGTTCCAACTGTAATAGTGGGATTAATAACCCTAAGGGATTTAATAATGTATCTATCTCAAATAGATATTCAAAACCTACAGAATTTAAATATAATTAACTTATTAAACTATAAGTTATATAGTATATCAAGTATTTTTGGATACTCTTGGCATATAAATGAGGATACTTTAATAAATTATCTATTTCAAATTTGGGCCTATTTTGAACCCCACATAAAGGGATTATTATCTCAGATTATGATAGTGCCAATGTTAATTATAAAGATAATGATAATTTTATTTCTTACCTATTATCTTTTAAAGGATGGAGATATGATTAAAAAGGTTATACTATCCCATGTTCCAGATAAATATTATAAAAAAACAGAATTATTCTTGGATAAATTGAATGAGTCCTATAAAAATTTATTTATTGGTAATGCCTTAACTTCAATTGCTATTGGGGTAATTTCAGGGATTGGGTATTATATATTGGGAGTACCTAATGCCTTTATATTGGCAGTTATAACTGGTATTTTTGCATTATTACCCATAGTTGGGGGATGGACTATATATATGCCATTGTCTCTATATTATTTAATAATGGGGGAAGCATTAAAAGGAGTTGGATTATTTATATTTGGTGCTCTATTTTTGTCCATAATGCCTGATTTCGTTATAAGGCCATTAATTGTTAAAAATGAGAGTGATATCCATCCTTCCTTAGTGTTAATTGCCTTTTTAATAGGGCCCCTTACCTTAGGGATTGGTGGGTTTGCAATAGGGCCCCTAATTGTTGGAGTATTTGATGCACTATGTAAAACAAAACTAAATGAAGAAAAACTATTGGGAAGTATATCTGAGAAAGGGGAGGGTTAGAAATAAAAAATTAATAATTAAAAAAAATAATATAAAAATAAAAACAAATTACTTTTCAAAGAATCTATGATCAGAAAGAATTTTCACATTAAATATTTTAGTCATTTAACTTAAAATAGTTATTACTTTGACAATTTTTCTATTTCCTTTGGCAAGTGTATAAACATCCATTTTACCTTTCCAGCCTCTATAAGTTTCTTTATTTTTCTTTCGTTGTTGCTAAGTGTTTTTGACGAACCACTTTTCACTTCTATAAAAATTATCTCTTCAGGTTTTCCATCTGATAGTCCTTTAAATGCTATGAAGTCTATCGGAGTTCCTAAGAATCTAAAATCTTTGGGCTTTATTCCATAATTCTGAAATATAATCAAGGGAGTTAAGTGTTCTCCGACTTTTCCTAGTATTGTAGATGTATATCTTTTGATTGCATCATCTCTAATATTTCTTTCCTCATTTTTTTTCCATTGTTGGAAAAGAATCTCAGCTTTTTCTTCAGCTTTACTATCATACTCCTTTCTTAAAAACTCTATCCTTTTCTCATACTCATATCTTATAGTGTTTAACTCTTCATTTCTCCATCTCTTAAAAATTTCTCTAGCTCTCTGTTCAGCCTCACCTTCGAGTTTGGAATATTTTAGGAAGAGTATAACAATTATAAATAAAAGGATAAAGATCAATAACCATTCAAGCATTAAGATCACCTTTTTCCTAAAATTATATATAACTTTAAAAATATAATAAAAAATAATAAAAAAATAAAAAATAAAATAATTAAACAGGGACTACTATAGGATATCCTCTAACATCCTCAATATGAACCTCAACACCATATATATTCTTAATATTTTCAGGAGTTATAACCTCTTCACCCCCTACGGCGTATATTTTTCCATTCTTTAAAAGGGCGAATTTGTCCGAGAATCTCAATGCCAAGTTTAAATCATGCATAACCAATATAGAGGTAATATCTTTAGATTTTGATATACTTCTTATAATCCCCATAACCTCAAGTTGGTTCTTTATATCTAAGTTATTTGTAGGTTCATCTAAAAGTAATAATTTTGGTTCCTGAACTAAGGCCCTACCTATTATAACCTTCTGTAATTCCCCACCACTTAACTCCTTGGTATATTTCAACATATAGTCCTCCAATTCCAAAAGTTTTAGAACCTCATGCACTACTTCCAAATCCCTTTTAGATACCTCCCATTTTATATGGGGTTTTCTTCCCAACAATACTGTGTCAAAAACTGTCATATAATTTCCACTGGATTTTTGGGGTACGTAACCAATATACTTGGCCAATTCAGAGTTATCCATTTCTTTTATGTTGAAGTTATCTATTAATACAGTACCTTTCTTTGGATTCAGTATCCTATTTATACACTTTAGCAGGGTTGATTTTCCTGAACCATTAACCCCCAATATGGAAAATACCTCCCCTTCATTGACATTGAAGGACACATTTTTTAATATCTTTTTACTTGCATAGGAAAATTCAATGCCATTTATGGATAATTTTATAATTATCACCTTCTACCATACATCTTTAACAATAAATATAGGAACATTGGAGCTCCAAGAAATGATGTTAATATACCTACTGGCAATACAATTGGAGATATTAAGGTCCTTGAAAGTATATCTGCCGATAACAACATTACTGAGCCAAAGAGAAATGAAAGGGGTATAAGGAACCTATAATCTCCCCCAACTAATATCCTAATAATATGGGGAGAAATCAATCCAATGAAACCTATTATACCTAAGAATGCAACATTCACTGCCGTAAGTAGGGAGGAAAGTAGCATACTCATTAGCCTGATTTTCCCTATATCTACTCCAAGGGATTTTGCCACTTCATCCCCTGCCTCCAATGCATTGTAATCCCATCTCCTCAATATGAAGTAAATTGACGAAAGTATGAGAGCGATTAACAGGATATAGATCTCATTCCATGAGACCCTACCAAGATCTCCAAAGGTCCAATATACCATTGCAGCAAGTTCTAACTCATCAGAGAAGTACTGTATAAACATGGTCCCGGCGGTAAATAGAGAACTTAGTGCCACCCCTAAGAGTATCATGGCCTCAGGTGTAAGGTTCCTTATCTTTGCCAGTGTTAGCACTGCCATAACACATCCTAATGCCCCTAAGAATGCGAAAATGGTTATCATGTATGGACAAGCCACCCCACCTATACCTAAACCAAAGATTAGTATTGCCAAACATGCCCCAAACATGGCCCCATGGGATATACCCATAGTAAATGGAGAGGCTAATGGATTCCTAAGAATACACTGCATAACAGCACCTGCCACAGAGAGGGAGGCCCCTGCAATAATTGCAGATAAGATCCTTGGGAGCCTCATATTCCATACAACCAACTGTTGATGCCCCCTGCCCTTTCCAAAGAGGGTATTAATAACCTCATTAACTGTTAGATTATATTCCCCAATACAGAGGGATAGTAAGGATATTAAAAATAGAAGTAATATTAAAACTACTCCCAAGAGAACTTTTTTCAATATGTATTTTTTATATTCCCCTCTCATTTTTACCCTCTAATTTTCTGGCAACTATAATCCTGGTATTTTTAACCATTTCATAACCTAAGATATCTTTTAAATTGACAATATCCAATATTTCAAAACCCATATCCTTTAAAAATCTTATATAATCTTGGAATTGGAGACTCCTCTCAAAAGAGTACCTCAATTTTTCCTTTTTATAATTTTTAAATTCAAAGAAGTTCCACTCCATATTATCTAAGATATCCCCAACATCTTCACAAGAGGGAAAGCATTGTTTATTTATATATAACCCCCCTTCTCTTAATGCATTGTATATCTTCTTAATTATAAGGGGATCCCTACCCCCTGGGTTGTAGGATGAGAATACTATATCATAATCCCCTCCAATATCGTCTTTATAGAAATCTCCCTCAATTGTAAAAACATTCTTTGCATTGTATCTCCTTATGTAGTTCTCAGTATCCTTTGTAATCTCTGGAAGATCAAAAACATAACATTTTAAATTTTTATTTGTCATAGTAAATCCTATACTATAGAGGCCATGGCCTCCTCCAATATCCAGAAGTTTTTTAGCCTTTCTAAACTCCTCAAATTTTAACAGGTATTCAATAGTCTTCTGTAGTTCCCAACATTTACACTCATCTGCCATTACCTTGACAACCTCTGAAAAGAAATCTCTTTCATCAACTATTTTTTTATTTTTTAGGATACTCCCAAAATCCCTCCAATACTCAAGATTTTTAAACAGGTCCCCTATAGGTAGTAAGTAGGAATACTCAGAATCCTCCTTTAAGTACAATTGGGCCACCTTAGAGTTTTTATAGTATGCATTCCCATTCTCCAATTTTTTATCCAGTAATCCCATCATATCACTCAGTGCCTCTAAGGTAGATTCAAGAAGTATCTCATCCATTCCTATCTCCTTAGCAAGTTCCTTAGGGGTTTTAAATTCCTCAAGATGTTCAAAGATACCAAGATCTATGGTAGATTTTAAAAGATAAAATAACCTTGTTTTTGAGTATAGGTCCTGTATTAGATAGAATAACTCCTTTGGGCTAACTTCAGGAGGTTTTAACAATTTCATGGTATTACCCTATAGATCCTTATAAGTATAAAAGTTTAATACTTTAATCATATTTCTAATAAATATTATTAATTATTATATTATATTTATTATTAATTGTTATATTATATATTTTATTTATTATTCCATAGATATTTATTATTTCTAATAAATATTATTAATTATTATATTATATTTATTATTATATTATATTTATTATTAATTATTATATTATATATTTTATTTATTATTCCATAGATATTACCCCATAGATATAAAAATAATCCTTAAACCATTTAAAGGTTAAATAAAGTAAACTCCTTAATGATTTTATAAACTTCCTTAGTGGATAGAGTATTAAAAAAAATAGTTTTTATTGAAAGGAATAATAATTTATTCCTCAGTGAAGTTCAACCTCTTAAATCCTCCCCAGAAATCTTTCATATCCTTATAAACTGGTTTGCCTACTAAGAAGATGAATATCTCATCTGCCCTTTCCTCAGGATCTATATCCTTAAATCTATCTGGGTAAAGAACCTTTCCAATATAATACCCATTTGCAAGGGCAGTTCCAATGTTTGTGGCGCTGAATCTATATGGTAGTAATCCATATACTTCTCCACTTTGGAAGGCCTTCAGTGAGTTGTAGAATTCTGGATTTTTTCTATAGTCTTCAAGAACCACCTTTAAACCTCCCTCATCTATAAATATAACATCTGGATTCCACTTCAGTATTTGCTCCTTACTAACAAAGGCATGCCCTTCTCTGTTTAATTCCTCTGCAACATTCCTTGCATTCACTGCAACAAAGGGTGGGTATTTACACATGGTACTATCTATGCCCCTTGCACCCTTGAAACCTACACCTCCCATATATACCTTAGGTTTTTCATCCTCAGGTATATCCTTGGTTCTTTCCTGTAGATCCTTTAGGGTATTGTTTATAAAGTTTATGACATCCTTAGCTCTCTTTTCTTTATTCAAAATCTTCCCAGTAAGTTCTAAGGATTTAAAGAGTTCCCTATCGTTAAATGTGGCTAATTTTCCATAACTTAGGACAACCACAGGAATACCTGTTCTCTCCTGTAATTTTTCAACCTCCTCCTTAGGCATATAGGTTACAAATATAACATCAGGTTCTACCATAATAATAGCCTCAGGGTCAGGTTTTGGAGAGGGTCCCCCCTGTCCAATGGTTGGTAGATCTGCAAGTTCAGGATTGGCTATCCTGTAGGGCTTTCCCCAGGGAATCCATTCCTTCTCACTATTTTCAACTCCAACAACCTTATTTGTAGCATTTAGATAAACTATCAATCTTAAACATCCAGGCCCACAGCATACTATCCTATTGACATTCTTTGGAACTTCTACTTCCCTATTGTATAGATCCACTACTTTTATTGTGCTTATGTCTTTGTTAATATCCAATGTATTTAAATCTTCAACCCTTTGATTGTTGAAGTTATCAATTCCAATGCATCCACATATTCCCAGTATAAGTACTATAGAAAGTATCCCTAAGAGTAATTCTAAAAGTATTTTAGATATTTTAGATATCACGTTATCTCCAATTTCTAAAAATTAGTAATTAATATTAATAAATTAAAAAAAATAATAAAGTGTAAATTATGTTATTATGTTATTTAAAATTTTGGATTGTATTTTAAAAATATAAATATAGTAAGTATTTCCATCCTTCAACTTTTTTAAAAATAAAATACCTATAAAAAATAGTTTTTATTGAAAGGAATAATAATTTATTCCTCAGTGAAGTTCAACTTCTTAAAGCCTCCCCAGAAATCTTTCATATCCTTATAAACTGGTTTGCCTACTAAGAAGATGAATATCTCATCTGCCCTTTCCTCAGGATCTATATCCTTAAATCTATCTGGGTAAAGAACCTTTCCAATATAATACCCATTTGCAAGGGCAGTTCCAATGTTTGTGGCGCTGAATCTATATGGTAGTAATCCATATACTTCTCCACTTTGGAAGGCCTTCAGTGAGTTGTAGAATTCTGGATTTTTTCTATAGTCTTCAAGAACCACCTTTAAACCTCCCTCATCTATAAATATAACATCTGGATTCCACTTCAGTATTTGCTCCTTACTAACAAAGGCATGCCCTTCTCTGTTTAATTCCTCTGCAACATTCCTTGCATTCACTGCAACAAAGGGTGGGTATTTACACATGGTACTATCTATGCCCCTTGCACCCTTGAAACCTACACCTCCCATATATACCTTAGGTTTTTCATCCTCAGGTATATCCTTGGTTCTTTCCTGTAGATCCTTTAGGGTATTGTTTATAAAGTTTATGACATCCTTAGCTCTCTTTTCTTTATTCAAAATCTTCCCAGTAAGTTCTAAGGATTTAAAGAGTTCCCTATCGTTAAATGTGGCTAATTTTCCATAACTTAGGACAACCACAGGAATACCTGTTCTCTCCTGTAATTTTTCAACCTCCTCCTTAGGCATATAGGTTACAAATATAACATCAGGTTCTACCATAATAATAGCCTCAGGGTCAGGTTTTGGAGAGGGTCCCCCCTGTCCAATGGTTGGTAGATCTGCAAGTTCAGGATTGGCTATCCTGTAGGGCTTTCCCCAGGGAATCCATTCCTTCTCACTATTTTCAACTCCAACAACCTTATTTGTAGCATTTAGATAAACTATCAATCTTAAACATCCAGGCCCACAGCATACTATCCTATTGACATTCTTTGGAACTTCTACTTCTCTATTGTATAAATCCACTACTTTTATAGTGTCTAAGTCTTTGTTAGTATCTAATGTATTTGAGTTCTCAACATTTTGGTTATTTGTGTTATCACTTCCAATGCAACCACACATTCCCAGTATAATTACTATGGAGAATACTCCTAAGAGTATTTTAGATATTTTAGATATCATGTTATCACCAATTTCTAAAAATTAGTAATTAATATTACTAAATTAAAAAAAGATAATATTCAATAATAAGTATAGATTATATTATATTATTTAAAATTTTTGGTTTAGATATTTTGAAAATATAAATTTGAATAAATTTTAGGATTAAAAAAAGAAGTTTTGAATACTATTTTTAAAAACATTTGTTTATGCCAAGTAAGTGTATAAATTCGTACCTTGAGGCCCTCTTAAAAGAATATAATATATACACATTAAGTTATAGGTTAAATGCCCTCTCTTAGATAGTATTATATATTTTTAACATCCTCCCAATGCCTTTTTAAAACACTAACAGAATGTTTAAATGCTTCAAGTTCATTGGGACTCATTTTTATAGGGACTATTTCCTCTACCCCATTTTTACCTAACTTAACAGGGGCCCCTATGCATATATCTGTTATACCATCTATTTCACCTTCAAGATAGGCAGATAATGTTAATATCCTTTTATCATCATTTATTATGGATTTAATAACATTTACTATTGCCGATGCAGGGCCATACTCTGAGCCCCCCTTAAGTTTAATTATCTCCTTTCCCCTATTTTTTACAAATTCTGTTATTTTTTCATAGGGCAGATTTTCATAGCCTGGCAGTCTATTTATTGGTATGCCCCCAATTGCAGTAGCACTTAATAATGGCACCATGGTATCTCCATGCTCCCCTATTATTCTGGTCCTTACCTCACCTATATGCACTCCAAAATACTTTGCAATTGCCACCTTAAATCTCATGGAATCTAAGTGAGTACCTAATCCAAAAACTTGATTTTTATCATATCCACTTTCAAATAATGCCTTCTGAGTCATAATATCTACAGGATTTGTTACTATGAATAATTTGGTATCGCATGTTTTTGATATATCTCTGACGTACTTTTTAATTATTCTTGCATTTACCTTTGATAGATCTGTCCTTGACATATTATCCTTTCTTGGAACCCCTGCAGAGATAACTGTAATCTCACTACCCTCTACAGCATTTGAGAGATCATTATCACCATATACCTCAATTTCTGCATCACTTGATTCAGCAGCAAGGGCATCATACATGTCCATTTTAATTCCCTTTAATTTATTTAGGGATTTTTCCCGAGATATTAGAACAGTGTGTTTGATGGAAGGTTCTTTCGCAAGTAAAAAAGATACTGCAGATCCTATTCTTCCAGAGGCTCCAATAATAGATATTTTCATAATATCACCTATTAATTATAATTAAAGTAATTTTTTATAAATTTTAGTTATTTATTTAGTAATACTTATTTATGGTAAATATTAAATAGTATTACTAAAATATAAATTATTACTACTAACCATTTCATAAAGTATAAATATTAAAGTTTTCTTTAACATATATAAAATATTTTTTAAATATATTATGAATTTAATCATTAATTAAAAGGTGGGTTTTATGGTGGAAGAAGAGAATCCTACCATAGATGAAATAGATATGGTGGCAATAGCCATATTACTAAGTGCTCCTTTAATGTCAGAATATGAAATGAAAAATACCCTATGTAAGTTAAAAAGGATAGCCAAGAAAAAAAGTATGGCAAATTATAAAAACATTAATGAAATATTGGATTACTGGGCTGATAAAGCATATCAAATAACTATGAAGTATTAATTATTTTATTTATTTTATATTATATTATTTTTAAATTTTATTTTTTTAAATTATTTATTTTTTATAATGGAATTTATATGTCGGATTATATATTAAAATAATATAAATTATAAGGTGGAGATCTATGTTATCCATAGGCACTGCCGAGTGCTTTACCCATGGTAAAATAGGCAATATACTCCATAAAATGGCCATGGGATATGATGAGGTTAAAAATCATCCCTATTATGAGGTATTTAATGGAAATATATATGTTATGGCCTCAATGTTCATACCCCTAAAAAGTACTGTGGAAATTATTTTAGATATAACCCTTCCAACTCCTGATTATGAGTATAGGTATGGAAAGGTATATAATGAGGAGAATGATCTTAAGGTAGCCTATTTAATGGCAAAGGGTATAAAGAATAAATTAAATTGCAACATAGGTATAGGAACCACGGCAGGCATTGGAAAGGGGGGCATTTGTATTTTAACTGATAATAATAAATATCTATTTACAACAGATGTTTATGGAAATCTATTAAGTAAGAAAAATATAGTGGAAAGGACAACAAATGGTATTGATAAAACCCTTGATAAACTTGTTGAGGTATTAAATAGGGAGTTCCTTAAGGAGAGTAATTAAAATGATCATCACGTTCTGAAATAGAGCCCATGTTCCCTTAAAAGGGTATTTATTTGTTCTCTTAAATGATCATCATTTGAAATAGTCCCATAGGGGTAGATATATGCCTTATTATCTATGTTTATCCGTGGAAAGTTATATTCTAACTTTACTTCATCTAAGAGGCATTTTCTTAAATAATTAACTGTTTTTGTTAGGTTTATAAGCATGGGGGGAGTATATGGAGGGTTATTTTTTGGTATGATCCATTTTGTGCCATAATATATAAAATAATTGGGATTTATTAAAATAACAATCTCACCATGGATTTCAAGGGCAATTGACCATGAAAAAATACCCCTTGTGAATCCTAAAAGTCTCCCTAAGTATGATGTTTTTGGATTATTATATCCAACCTTTAAAGTCCTACCAACTATTCTTGAAAGGGCCTCCTTTACGTGAATATTCTTTGGATTTGTTGGAAGGGAGGTTTTTGGTAGGATGTTGGTAGGAATATAATTTTCAGGTTTAATCATATGAAGGGCCCTTAAGGGATAAAAATAACAATGATTTTTTTTATTTAACATTACAACCCCTTCAATAGGGCCATTAAAGTCATATTTCAGTAATTTACCTTTGTAGGTATTGAAGGATTTATTAAGTGTAAATTCTGCAAAGATATTATTTTTTAAAGTATCCTTTATTTTCAAAATAAAACCCCCATATAGACCTTTGGAGATTGGAATTCTTTAAATTTAAATTTAAATTTATATTTTAAAATCACTGTAAAGATCATAAAAATTAAAATTATAAATTATTAAAAATACAATTATAAACAATTAAACTAAAATATAAATTAATTATAAACATATTATAATTTATAATAAAAGTATTAAAAAATTAAAAATTTATTTTATAAAATAGGTATTATTCAAAAAGTTCTCTTAATTTTATCTGATATTTACCTAATTTACCCCCGTAATTTCCTGCTGTGATTTTCTTAACACCACATACAGTAGTTGCTGCCAATATACCTGCCTTTGTAGCCTCCTTAACAGATTCTTCATCTACTCCATCTATTACAATTTCATAAACCCCATTTACATCCTCTGGAACTTCAGAGTCTTCAACGGAATCCTTGAGAGTTGGACACATTTTCTGGTTTGTTGTGGCTGTCATAAACTTATACTTTGGATTTGAGGCTCCCACTTTACTACCAGAGGCCACTATTCCTCCAGGAAATGGAGTTATTGTCTTATCAATAGAATTAATTGCATCCACGGCAGCCTCAGCTGCCACTAATGCAGCCATATTGCTATCTGCCATTATAAAGAAGTTTCCTCCTGCAACTCCCTTTTTAATACCTAATTTACTCTCCACAATGAACTCTCCACCCATGATAGGTATTTTATAAACAACTCTATCTCCAACTTTATCCTTCTTTTCGTATCCATCTCCAAAGAATTTTAATTTAAATCCTACTTTAAGTTGTTCCTCTGCATCCTCTCCCATTGCATCAAATACTGCTGTTGTAGGGGCAGTTAAAACACACTGTCCAATTCTCTCCAATAATTGGTGCTCCAATTCTGATTTCTTAGGATGGCATATCTCAATAATATAACCTGGTCTTCCATCAGGGGTCTCTGTAGGGGGAACATACTTTTCAATACCTGCTTCAGCGGGACACATAATAACTGAGCATCCAAAACCTGTAGCCTCAGTTGCTGCTACTTTTGCAAGTCTCTCTGTTGAAGCAGTGATTAATACTCTTGAAACCCATATTGGAAATGCCTCTGCAAAGGTATCTTCAATATATACTCCATTTATTTCCACAATATCACCGATTTTATTTTTATTTTAAATGATATTTAATATATTCATTTTTTTATTTTTATATTTTATATATTTTTTTATTTATTTTTAGACCTATCCAAATAACTACCCCCTCCTAACAACATTGAAGTAAAACATAAATATCCTACAGAAAGGGCTCCAATAATCCAGAGCCCTCCTATCCCTTAACCTTCCCATTTCTTCCTCTCTTTCCTAAGTTAACTGTGATAGAGGAAAAGATCTTTACCCTCTGTTTAAAAGATGAAAAAAAAGACTCAAGTAATTCCTGTCTCCAAATCTCTCATGCCTGTAGTTCACACCTAAACATTGTAGAGCACCTCTATACCATGGACCATTATCTAAAATAACTCTTTAACTTCATATCTCCTCAGAACCTTCTTAAGGAAATGAATAAGCTACTAAGGCATTCCTCAGGGAGAGCACCCTAAGATATAAGATCCCATTCTCCTCAACATCTAAAGCTTTGAAGAGGTAGCATTTCTCTCCGCTATATTTTATAGTTAAGAACATAATTCTCTAAACTCATAACCTAAAAATTTATTAATAACTCCCTGCAAATGATATAGATTTTGTTAATTTTTTGAAAGATTTAGATATTATTTCCTTTAATTTTTTTATATTCAATGGAGATTCCTCAGAAATCCTGAGAAGAGAATTGTTGTTATCTTAGATAATTTTAGAACTCATCATGCAAAGAAGGTTAAA
>JAHEQB010000012.1 GCA_019561555.1 Methanothermococcus sp. SCGC AD-155-C09 | reverse complement strand
TAATATGGAATTTCTATTTTTTTTATTTTTATCTTATGTTTTTAAGTATTTTTTATTTTTCTCCAATACCTATGATTTATACTAATTTTATATTTTATTTAGATTATTTTATTTTTCTAATTTTTTATGGTTAAGAACATAAATGTTTTAAACTATAATTGTTAGAATTTCCAAAAAATTAAAAGCCTATATATCATTTGAAAGGAGTTATTAAATTTTTAAGGTAGGTTTAAGAAGTTATGTGCTTGACTTCATTTTATTATTATTTTTTATTATTTTATTTTTCTATTTTACTATTTTTTTTATTTTTTTAATTTTTTTAAATTATTTTTTATTTTTTTAATATGGGTTAAGGAATTATGTTCTTAACTACATCTTTTTATTAGGTTTTTATTATTTTATAAATATCCTTTATTTTATTACTTTTTAATTGTTATTCAATGCATACAATTTAATAAACCTTTCCCTCATTAATTCCAAGTACCTTCTTATGATCAGGTAGGTATCTAATGTGATTTAAGTTATCAAGGGCATCAAAGGTTGCCATGGCAAAGTTATAGGTTGTCCTTGTGTCTCCAAATGTTTTGGTCCAAATATCCTTTACTCCTGCCAATCCAAGTATTGTTTTAGCAACATCTCCTGCAACTAATCCCACTCCCCTTGGAGCAGGCAATAACTCAATTTTTACACTTGCACAGGAACCCTTTACTGCATAGGGTATGGAATGAGGTCTTCCACAGCCACATTCCCAAGATCCACATCCCTTTTTAACTCTAATTAATGATAACTTTGCATGGGCAATAGCCTTTCTGATTGCAGGGCCTACTTCTTTGGCCTTTCCCATTCCTACTCCAACATATCCATTTTTATTCCCAATTGCAACAGTGGCTCTAAATCTTGCTCTTCTACCTGATTTATGCATTCTCTGAACAAGGGATACATCTAACACCTGCTCTGTAATATCTGGAATAAGGGCATCTACAATCTCAGGCTCCAACAGTGGTAATCCCTTATCCAATATATAGTCTATATCTGTGATGGTTCCTTCTTTTACCATTTTTCCAACCTGGGTTTTAGGTTCCCAGGCTTCCATATTAAACTTTCTTTTTTCAATTGCCATTATTTCACCCTTTTATTATAAGGCCTACATATTTAAAATTTTTTCCTTTATTTCCTCAAAGTGCTCAGGTAAATCTTCAGGATTTAATCCGTTTTTTAAGTATTTGGAAAATTGTCTCTTGTACTCCTCACTATCTTCTTCCTTTAACAGTTCAGCATATTCCTTAATATGGGTTCCATTAATTCTACTCTCCTCAGGAAGTATCCTTTCACCATGGGGTATGTTCATTCCTGCATCAACAGTACCCTTTAAAGTGGCAAAGACTGCTGCTCCCTTTGTAGCACCATGTAATCCTATATCAAGTATAGCCTCTTCATATCCTTCTTTAAGGGCCTTTTTACCAAGTAATAATCCTGTTAAATAGGCTGCAGGCAAGTTTCCACAATGGCCCTTATATCCCATTTTTACAAGTTCCTTAGTATGGGCGGATACAAGTACCTTATCTCCCCTTTCATTGTATGATATGATTTGGGCTGATATATTGTTCAATGATTTTCTAACAACCAATCTTGGTTTTTTTGATAGTAATAATTTTAACCTTAACCTATAGTCTGTTTTACCTTCCCTTCTTCTCCTAAAGGGAACCCTGTACTTAGCACCACGTGCCATATTCTAACCTCCATATATGGTATTTAATTTTTAATTAAGGGATTATTCATTTGTTTCCTTTACAAAGAGTTCATGTTCCTCCATGTATAGTTTCATGTGACTTTTACTTCTAAAGGCTCCACCCTTGGCCATTCTGTATAATTTTCTATAGATGTTTCTCTCTATAAGATTTTCCTCTCTAAGTTCCTTTAACATTTTTCTTAATGGCCTTATGGTGTTTATCCACTTTCTCTTCTTAGGTGTTCTTGCTCCCTTTGCACCCCTTCTTGAACCTGGACCCTTTCTTCTACCTTTTCTCTTCTGTTCCTTTAATTTTTTAGTTCTACCTTTACTTATTCCCTTCTTTTGCTTCTTTTGTATAATGCCATCCTTAATTAACACTCTAATATCATCCTTAGTAATGGCCATTTTAACACTATCTAAGTTTTCAGGATCAATCCATATCCTATCTATACCACAATCCAACAGATTTGCGGCCATTTTTCTTTGGGTTGATACATCCATAATATCACCTATTTTATAAAGAATTTATATCCTTTCTACTGTTCTTTTACTTCATCTTTCTCATTCTCTTTTAAAGTATCCTTTTCCACTTCTTTGTTATCAGAGGGCCCTTCTGGTTTTTTAAGTTTTAATGTTAAAAGTTCCCTTTTCTTTTCATCAGAAATATTCAATAGACGTATTCCTAACTCTTCAGATCTTTTAATTATTTCTATCTTTTTTCTTTTACCTACAGTTGAGGCTATCCTAGCCCCCTGTGTTTTAGGATCCAACATTTCAAGTTCCTTTACATTACGAATGAGAACATCCTCCAATCCTGATGGATGTAGTCCCCTTACTAAGGATGGGGATCTATAACCAGTTTTAACTATTGCAGGCCTATGTTTTAACTGTTTTCTCATACCACTATGTAATCCCCTTGGCTTTCTCCAACTAACTCCTATTCTTTTACATTTAAACCATTCCTGCCTCTTAAAATCAGGCTTTTTTTGTTTCATTTTAAATTTTAGCCTCAACAATCTTCTTTTACTCATAAAACCACCTTATAGTACTTTCCCGGCTTTTTCTATGATGTAGATACCATCCTGGAATACTCTAATATCTCTTCCCTTAACTCTTGTTGCCTGTTCAATATTTGCAGCAGTTTGCCCTGTTTTTTCCTTATCTATGCCCTTTACAATAATATCTTCACCACTAACCTTGACAGTAACTCCCTCCATAATTTTTGCTTTTCTAGGGTGTTTTTCTCCCAAGAAGTTATCTATTATTACCTCATTACCCTTAACACTAACCTTCATAGGGAAGTGGGCATATCTTATTTTTAATTTATACTCAAATCCTTCAGTTACTCCCTTTATCATGTTTTTTATGTGGGAGAGGAAGGTTCCTATTATTGCGGCATGTTTTTTTCTTGGATATAAACATTCAATTACTATCTTATTATTTTCCTTTTTAATATCAACACCTGGATATGAAAGGACCCTTTTAAGTTCTTTTCCACCGGATTTTACTGTTATTTCATTACCATTGACATCCACAGATACATTATCCGGTATTTCAATTTCTTCCCTTATTATAGCGGCAACTGGCATAACCATACCTCCTAAACCTAAGATTAATAATATTTTTAAATATTTTTTTAATTATTTAATTAATTTAATTATTTTTTAAATTTATTTTTTATTTTTTGATAATTATTATTTAATTTAAAATTTTAATTAATTTTGGCCATTACGGGCAATTTAAGTAATATTTTAATAAATGTAAGAGATCAATCTACCACCAATGCCCTTGGCCTTTGCCTCATCGTGGGACATTAATCCCTTTGGAGTACTTACAATCAACAATCCAAAACCCTTTGCAGGCAAATATCTCTTTTCAAACTTTTCAAATTCGTTCTTTTTAACAGCATATCTTGGTTTAACTGCCCCACACTTGTTTATGTGTCCTATCAATTCTACCTTATATATTCCAGATTTACCATCCTCTATGTATTCAAAGTTTCCTATGTATCCTTTATCTTGCATAACCTTCAATACCCTACCTATTAATTTTGAAGCAGGCTTTATATATGCCACGTTTTTTCCCACTCTCTCACAATTGGATAGGTGGTTTAATGAATTTGCAAGTGGGTCCATTAGACTCATGTTTATACCTCCTTAAATTTCCTTAATCATACTTTTTAAATCCTAACTTAGGTGCTAACTCTCTAAAACACTGCCTACACAACTTTAATCCATATTTACTAACTATTCCCGGTCCCTTTCTTCCACATCTTTTACATACTTTGGAACCATAACCATACTTTTTCTTATAAGGTGCCTTTGCCATTTTTTCACTCCTTTATGTATTTTAAATAATTTAGGTTTATTTTATAGGTTTATTCCTCATCAATTACCTCAAGGCCAAAGTTGGTTTTTATGTATTCAATAGCCTCATACTTTTTAACCTGATGTTTTTTTGGAATTTTGTTTCTTTTAGATTTTCTTCTCTTAACTCTATATCCAGGCTTTTCAAAGGTTACGCAGATATCCATTCCATAGGTACCTACTTCAGGATCATACTTCTGTCCTGGAAAGTCAATATGTTCAGGGATACCAAAGGAGAAGTTTCCTTTACTGTCAAAGGAGTATGAATAGAGTGTTTTTCCTGAGGCTTTAAATGCAATAAAGGCATTTTTTAGAAAATTTTCTGCCTTTTTACCTCTTAATGTAACCTTTAATCCTATTGGAAGTTTTTTTCTAATACCAAATGCAGGGTTTGTCTGTTTTGCAAGGGTTCTAACAGGTTTTTGGCCAGTGATCTCCTCAATAACCTTTGCACCAATTAATAATCTATCTCCACTTTCACCTACTCCCATGTTTACAGTGACTTTCTCAATCCTTGGTTTGCTCATGGGCTGTTTTTCCCATACTTCTTGGTATGTCATACTTTCCACCATATTTTAGTTATTTTAATTTTATATTATTATGCATTTAATGAGGGTAGAACAGGTTTCTCGTCCCCTATTACGAATATATAATCTTTGACAGTTTTAAACTCCTCTCCATCCTCTGTTTTAAGGGTTATTATATCAGGATATAATTTTCTCTTTTCTATATGGACTATTTTTGCAATATCCCCTACGTGTTTTCCTCCTGTAATATATGCCAATTTACCCTCTTCAAAGGCAATATGATCTATTAATTCCTGCTTAGGGATAGATAGGATAACACTGTCTCCTGTTTTGTAGATATCCTCCTCGGCCTTTGTAGCATCTGAAACCTTTACAATGTAATTTCTACCATCATGAAGATTTAATTGAATATGGCCTCCCTTTATCACAGTCTTGTTTTTTATTTTACAAAGTTTTATGTTGCCCTCATCAGTTTTCTTTAAAGTAATTCTACCTTTTTTATCCAATAATACCCTAAAACTCTCATTTGAATCAGGTAGGCTAACTACATCCATTAATCCAACTGGGTATCTATGATCCTTTCTTTTAACACCATCAACTAATATCTTACCCATTTTAATGATTTTTTTAGCCTCTCTTCCATTATCTGCATAACCTAATACATCCCTAACTATTAATTGAAGGGGTAATGAGTTTTCCATGGAATGGGGTCCAGGCATAGGTTTTGTGACGAATTTTTTAATTTTTCTTGGAAGTTGCCATCTTACTGGAGCAGGCAATCTCTTTAAATGTCTTTTAGGTCCCTTACTTGCCATATTTGCACCTCTAATTTATTTTAATTATTTCCTATCTAAGAATTTAAATCTCCTTTCATCGGAATCTTCCAATTTGATAATCATAACATTTGAAGGATGAATTGGATAGGGGGTTTCTTTTCCATCCTGTTTTTTATTTAATGCCCCTTCCACATGTATTCTATATCTTTTATAATCTACCTTGGTTATCTCTCCTTCAATATTTTTAAAGTCTCCTCTCAATATTTTTACAATATCCCCCTTTCTAACTGGAAGGGAGTTCTTATTGTATTTTTCCTTTAATTCCTTTGAAAGGGTTGCAGACATTATTTTATTTCTCCTATGGAGAGGGGCATTATATAGTGCCTTCCTCTGTTTTCTTGGTTGTTTTGATTTTGTTAAGGCTACCATTCTTTATCCACCTTTAATTTATTTTAATTAAGTTACTCATTATAATTTAATGAATTTAATTAATGAATTATCTTAGCCAGTCTCTCAGCAGCCTCCTTGGCAACAGGGCCTTTAATCTCTGAACCCTTTGGATTTCCATCAGGGGTAACAATTACAGCAGCATTATCTTCAAACTTAATTCTTGAACCATCAGGCCTTCTATACTCCTTTCTCTGCCTAATTATTATGGCAGGCAATACTTGTTTCCTCATTTCAGGGGTTCCCTTCTTAACAGAAACAAAAACCATACTACCTACCCCTGCAGAGGGAAGTCTCCTTGCCACACCCTTATAGTTTTTAACTGCAATTATCTCAAGTTCCTTTGCCCCAGTGTTATCGGCACAAAATAATCTGGCTCCATTGGGTAGGGCCCTTGTTACCTTTGATCCAAATCCTTTCATAAAATCACCTTATTATTTATTCCTCTTTAAATTCTTTTTTTTCAATAACCACAAAGGACTTAATTTTACTAATAGGCCTACACTCAGCAATTTTTACCTTATCCCCTACTTTTGCATGGATACATGGGGGATTATGGGCCGCCATTGTAGTTGTTCTCTTTTCATACCTTTCATACTTTGGTATGTATCTAACAATTTCCCTTTTAATTATGATGGTATTATGGCCCTTATCACTTACTACAGTACCTTCAAATGTTTGGCCCCTTACAGGTAAGGTACCATGAAAGGGACAGTTATTGTCATCACAGGTATTTTCAGGAGATTTAACATCTATTCCTATGTTTCTCATAATATATACCTCCTAAATAGGTTTCTAAATGTTTTATAGGTTGTTATAATACTTTATGATTATTAAAATTTTTAATAAAATTATCTATTATAATAAATTAATAAATTAATATAATTATATTGATAAATATGGAATTATTTATGGCATAATATAATGAATGCCTATAATTTAATAGATGCACAATTATGGCCAATATTATGAATGGCCTTTATGTAGCATTAATTAATTTTTTGGGGACTTTAAAATAGGAAATTAATAGGGATAAATCTTCTTTATTTTTCTTTTTAATCTATCCTCTGGGCGGCCAATTAAGAGATTACCCAATACCTTAACAGATTTATTTCCCAATTTGAATTTAAACACTGCAATGTCCTTAGGCACCATTATCTCCTTATTATTGTCATACCTTTCAATGATAAGGGTATTTCTAGTTTCATCTACCACTCTGCCTTTTATACCTACTAGGGAAGGATTTGAAGATTCCAAGATCTCCACATCCAATCCAATTAATTCATGCCTAAGTATGTTTTGTGGAGTTATCATTTGGGCGTCCCCTGACCCGATAGAACATAAGGGTGTGCCAATGGCATCCTTATGTTCTTTGTTATAAATAAATATAATTAATAATAATTATTCCTTGCTATAATGAAACATAAGTGATATATAAATATTACTGTTATTTAATATTTATTTTTTAATCTACCTAACATCTATGGTATCCTTTGAAAAGCCCATCTTTACAAGGGATTCTCCTACTTTTTTTCTATGATCTCCCTGCAATTCTATGGAATCCTTTTTTACAGTCCCTCCACATGCACAGATGTCCTTTAACTTCTTAGCAAGATCCTTAATATCTATTAAATCAGTATCAAAGCCTTCAATTACTGTCATTAATTTTCCAAATCTTCTTTTTGCAACATAAATTTTTATTTTTTATACACATAATTCCTTAGGTAGTCCACACCTTGGACAAATTTCAGGCATTACTGCACCTCTTACTTAATATCTTTTTTATTTTTCTCCTATGCTATAATTATTTTTAATTATTTTTTATTTTAATATGGTATTTATAATTTTTTCATAAATGAGATTATTCTTTTTTATTATCTTAATTATTTCAAATTTTTTTATTTAATTTTTTAATTTATTTTAAGTATTTTATAGTAAAACATATAATATTTTAAACTTATTATAATATAATACTACTACTTAAAAGATTTCCTCTGCACTTCCAGTGCTTAGAAATGTAGGAGAAAGGAGATTGTAGTATAAAATTTCTATTTTTTAAGTATTTACTTTTTCTCTTTTATATTTTTTAATGTTTTTTATTTTTTTATTATATATTATAATTTAGATTATATAGTCAAGCAATAATAATTTAAACTTATAGAGATATGGGATAATACTTAAAGGGTTTCCGAGAGTAGTTATGGGATTTCTACTTTTTTTATCTTATCTTATATCTTTAAGTATTTATTTTTCCCATTTTATCTTAAGATCTGGATTATTTTATTTTTTTTATTTTTTTTAATTTTTAATTTTTTTTTAAATTATTTTTTTATATTATAATTATGGGTTTAAGAAATTATGTTCTTGACTATAATTATTTTTTTATTAATTTTTTTATATTTTTTTTATATTTTTATTTTTTTATATTAAGATATAGTTTAAGGAATTATGTTCCTAACTATAATTTTATTATTTTTTTAGGTTTTTTTATTTATTGTATATTTTTATTTTTTATTTTTTTAAATAATTTAAAATCTTTTTTATTTTATTTTTATTCTTTTTTTTATTTTTATTTTTTTTATTAATTATTTATTTTTTTAGATATTTTTTAAAGGTTTTTTATTTTATTATGGGTAATTGTTATGATTATATTATTTATAACTTCCTATTTTTTTATTTATTTACTGCCAATTCCTTTCTTTTCTTTTCATTTAATATGGTGTATATTCTTGCTATGGTTCTTTTTATCTCTTTTATTTTACCAATGTTTGTAGGAGATCCCCCTGTGGCCTTATTTGCATTTTCTTTCATAAGTTCCCTTTTTAATTCCATTAATTTTTCTTTCATTTCTGAGATACTCATTTCCCTTATTTCATGGGCCTTTAATATTGCCATTCCATCACCTAAGTTTTATTTTAATAAATAAATATTATTCTTCAGAAACCTCACTAACTTCCTTTATTTCTCCAACATCCTCAGATATAACAATTTCATCAGGAAGTATCACATCTGGAGGCATGATCTTTACAGTAACCCCAATTACTCCCAATTTTAATTTTGCCAACTTATGGGCCTTTTTAACAAGGGCCTCTGAGGGCTCACCACAGTGTTTCATATAGCCATCCATGAATTTCTCAGTTCTTGATCTTTCCCCTGTTAATTTACCTGAGATAATTACTATAACACCCTTTGCATTTGCCCCCATCACTCTCCTAACTGCAGAGTGAGCAACTCTCCTAAAGTGCATACCCCTTTCAAGGGAGGAGGCAATTTTCTGAGCCACAATCTCAGGATCTAAATCAGGATTTTCAATCTGCTTAACTTCTATCTGAGGATTATCTACACCATACTCCTTTTCAATTGTTTCAGTTAATTCCTTTACCATCCTACCTCTTTTTCCAATAACAAAACCTGGCTTCTCAGCAAATATGGTAATCCTAGTTCCAACTGGTGTTTTTTTAATTTCCATATAACTGTAGCCTGCCCTTGGTAATTTACTTTTAAGATATTCATCAATCAAGGTCTCTGTTACATTTTCCTTTATAAATTCTCTTTCAATCATTACTTTTCACCTTTTTTATTATTTATTTTTATCATTTATATTATTATTTAGTGGTATTCCTCCAAAATAATCTGTATATGTACTGTTTCCTGGAACTTAGGGGAGGCCCTACCAAAGGCCCTTGGCATGTATCTTTTAATAGTAAAGCCCTTGTTTGAGGAAATATGTTTTATTCTAAGTTTTTCTGTGTTTAATCCCTTATACTCTGCATTTTTCTTTGCATTATCCAATACCTTCAATATCTCCCTTGAGGCCTTTTGAGGAAACCTTCCTCCTGTCCATCCATATTTTCCCTTTTTGTGGGGTACATCCTTTCCATGCCTTTTAAATGGAACAACCTGTTTTAATTCTATTACTCTATTTAAATAATTTATGGCATCTTCAAGTTTCATTCCATTTATTTCCCTACAAATCTCCACAGCGTGTTTTCTGGAAATTCTAAGGGCTCTACCCATGGCTCTGGCAGTTTTATCTGAATCTACATCATCAACTTTATACTTCAATTTACCCATGTTTCCACCTTTTAATTTTAAATTCTTATATTTTAGAATTTATTTATATAACCTGCCTTTAAATATGTACCTATTATTTTAATAAGGATAATCCTAATTTAGATATTAGTTTTAGGGCAGGAATATAGCGAATCTTTATATTACCTACAGTGTTTTTTAATAAATAATTAGGGTTATTACTCCCAGTTTCTAAAATTAAGGTGCCATTATGGCAGATACGTATGGAGTACCCTTTTTTTTCCAAATGATTTACAACTTCCATCATTTGATTAAACTTCTTTATATATTTTACCATGCTATCATAAATAGAACTTATAAAAGTAAGTATATATTTAATTAATATTTTAAAAATAAAATAAAAAAATATTTAAAAAAATATAGTTAAGAACATAATTCTCTGAACTCATCACCTAAAAATTTATTAATCCAACTCCCTGCAAATGATATAGATCCTGTTAATATTTTGAAAGATTTAGAAATTATTTTCTTTAATTTTTTTATATTCAATGGAGATTCCTCAGAAATGTGTCTTTTAACACTTTTCCAAACATATTCTATAGGATTCAAATCTGGAGAGTAAGGAGGGAGATATACTAACTGGATATCCAGTTTCTCAGATTCTTCTTTAACCTTCTTTGCATGATGAGTTCTAAAATTATCTAAGATAATAACAATTCTCTTCTTAGGATTAACCTCCCTTATTCTCCAGAGAAAAGATATAAAGTCTTCAATCTTGTTACTATCTGGGAAATCCACCACACCCTTTCCATTTAAAGGATAGAATCCTATAACTTTAACTTTAAGATAAGTAGCAACTTTTCTAACAAATCCACCAAAGTTCCAGAATCTTGCTCTGTTTACATTCCCTTCAACTGCCATCTCATCGATGAATCCAACTATTATATCATTGATTTTTACTTTATTCAAGTTTTTTTTAAAATCTCCTCAGCATTATCT
>JAHEQB010000011.1 GCA_019561555.1 Methanothermococcus sp. SCGC AD-155-C09 | reverse complement strand
CTAAGTTCTTTGTTATATCTAGATATTACATGTATTTCAATCCTTTCTTTTTTTTTCTATTCCTAATGATTGTAGAATCTATAAAACTTTTAGAATATGTTAGTATATGGAGTTTTTTAGAACCCTATTAATTATTTTTTCCATATAAGGAGATAGTTTTTTCTCCCAGAAGTGTAGGACAGAATGATCAATTCTCAATCCGAGAATTTATTTACTCTTATCTCTGCAGATCTTAAGGATAGCTTTTCGAATTCTTTTATAATCAATGCCTTTATTAATACCTTTATATCGTGAACTTTTGGTTTTGGTATGCCCATAGATTCAAAAGGTACATTAATCCAGTCAAATACCTCTAAAATTAATTTTATGTCGTAATTTCTAGTATCCCATCTCTTTAACATACTATTATTATTGGCAATATTTTAAATATATACTTTACTATTAATAAGTATTGAAGTTATATGTTAGACACACTCCATTTAAAAATAAATTAAAATAAATTAAAAGAATAAAAAAATATAAAGAATTAAAATAAAAATAAAAAAAAGAATATAGTATTAAAGAAATAGAAACTCATTAAGGATATATATCTATTTATAAAAAATAAATTATAAATAAAATTATCTTACAGTATTTAGGAGTGTTATTAGGGGAAATATACATAATAATTAGAGTTTATATTTTTTTTATTATTTTATTATTTTTTAGAGATTCTTTTCTTTTTATGATTTTTTATTATTTTTTTGTATATATTTCTTTAAATATTTTTATTTTAATATAAATTATTATTTTTTTATAATATTTTATTTTTTTGATTTTTATTTAAGGGCATTAATATTTTTTTATTATATTTTATATTAACATTATATCTTATCTGGACATGTCCTTTTTTATCTATTTAAAGAGGGATATAGTGAAAAATTGCCTAATTTGTACTTTGGGAAATAGAGATATACAGTTTAAGAAAGAGTATGAATCTAACTTAAAAATCTTAGAAAATATACTTCATAAAGATAATGATTTGGACTCCAATGAATTATGTATTAAAAGAAATAATTTTTTGGACAATACCTGTAAAATCCTTGAAAATTATGATCAAATAGAAGATTATATAACCTTACCTATCCTACAACCCTGTTTGGATAAATATAAAAAAATAAAAAAAATTATTTTAATTCCAACAGATCAAAGAAATGAGAATATTAATGAAAACCATAAAAAAGGAGATACATTTATTGCTGCAGAAATTATTAAAAAGTTCTTAGAAAGAAGAGGATATTCCAATAATATTGAAATTAAGGCTGCTAAATTTGATGCATCCAATTTGGAAAAATGGTTTAACCACATATACGAAATAATCAATAATAACTATGAAGAATTTGATAAATTAATATTTGAAATAAGTGGTGGCATCCCAACGAGTAAAGAAGCAATAAGATTGGCATCACTATTTAAGAATAAAATAGAGGTTGTAGAGGTTGTTAGTGGAAAAGTTAATCCAACAAATATGGGTTTCTTTGAAAGTAGGATAATAAAGGAAAAAGTAAAAGATTTAATTAGGAATTACAATTATACTGGGGCATTGGCATTTGAAGGGTATTATAAAGAAGATAAGGAAGTTTTAAATTTAATCAATCATTTAAATTATAGATTAAATTTTGATTTTGAGAATGCATTGGAATGCTACCGTGAAGAGAGATTAGAGGAACTAATGAATGAAGAGAATACAATTAAAAAGTTAGAATATTTTATACTTGAACTTCTGGACAATATGGAAATTGAATTAAAAAATGGAAACTATGCTAACTTCTTAGCAAGGGTTTATAGATTGGATGAAGCCATGGGACAGTATCTTTTTCTAAGGTGGTTCGAAAAAACGGGAACTAAAATCAGTTATAGGTTAAGAAATAGTCCGCCATCTGGACTTATTATTGTGGCTAATATTGGTGTGGATAATTTAAATGAAAAACTGGAAAGTTATCTTAATTATTTGATGGAAAGGATTAAAAACAATAATATTAAAATAAATCATAAGGGTGTTTTAGAATTAAAAAATTTTATTAAGAAAAATTATATTGATGAGAAAAATGGAGAATCCTGCATAAATAAAGAAAAAAATAGAAAATCTTATATAAAATTAAATATTCCTACCTATTGCAAATTAATAAATCATTTTTACGGTGATTCCTCCTCTGAATATAAAGTATTTATTAAAATACATAAGATGTACAAAGGAGATCATAATTTAAGACATACTACAATAGTTGCACATGGCTTTAAGGGTACAAATAAAAAGAAAATAGATGAAACATTAAAACGTAATGGAGTTAATGAGGATATTAATAAGTACTTTAAAGATATTAGATCAGAATTCTTTAAACTCATAAAAAGGGATGATATAAATATATTTAATAAATTGAATGGTAAAATAATAAGTAAATTTTAATATTTTTAATTTTATTTATATATTTTAATGTAATAAAAATATCTTGAGATAGGGTCTTGATTTTATTTTTAAGGTTTTTTTTATTTATTATTTGTTAAAATAAGGTAGGATTTTTAGTCGCATATATTTGTGGATTATGATTATTTTATATATTTAGATTTAATAATCTATTGTGATTTGGATTAATTAGGGAGTTTTATTTGGTTTTATCGTATATTCCTTATGATTTTTCTTTATTTATTTTATTTAATTGATTTTAGAGTAATGTGGATTAAAATAAGAGAGATTATCAAGTCGCAGGTCTTTATATAGAAGTGTCCTTATCATAGATTCGAGATAGAAAGGTTTATATAGGAGAAGATACAACCTTCTTTATAGTAAAATAAGAAAAATTCCTATCTGTTAAAATCAGACCATTGTGGGATGGAAACCATCAAAAAGCCCGAAATGGCTTAATCCTGCGACGATCAGAGTTAAAATCAGACCATTGTGGGATGGAAACCTCTGCAACCGTTCCTTAATTGTATGAGCCCCAATATCAAATGTTAAAATCAGACCATTGTGGGATGGAAACTCATAATCATCCCACAATATTGAACACGTATAACTGTCGTTAAAATCAGACCATTGTGGGATGGAAACTAGCAAACCCAATCCATCCAAAAAAGTCATATCCGCAGTTAAAATCAGACCATTGTGGGATGGAAACACAATGCGGTCGGCAAGGACACGGTCGTAGATTTTATGGTTAAAATCAGACCATTGTGGGATGGAAACCTCTCCTCAGGACTGTCTTTTCAATACTCGTAATATCGTTAAAATCAGACCATTGTGGGATGGAAACATTAACATCTGGGCGATGTCTCCCATTTTGACCTCTTCGTTAAAATCAGACCATTGTGGGATGGAAACTCACTACAGGAACATCCACAACAACAAGAACAGTTAATGCGTTAAAATCAGACCATTGTGGGATGGAAACACTCACATTGAATCCCAGATAATATTAAATATCCTAAGTTAAAATCAGACCATTGTGGGATGGAAACCTGGGTATATCTCATACTTGTTTAATTTTGAAATTAAATGTTAAAATCAGACCATTGTGGGATGGAAACTAGAACGACCAGAACCTACAAAGGCTATCAAAACCACAACGTTAAAATCAGACCATTGTGGGATGGAAACGTGTAGATGTTTATAACTATATAAAAGATGTTATATTGTTAAAATCAGACCATTGTGGGATGGAAACTTGATAGCCCTAACTGCAACATGGTACCTAGATGATATTGTTAAAATCAGACCATTGTGGGATGGAAACATTATGATTATCAGTATAACAATGAAAGATTTTATGAAAAAGGTTAAAATCAGACCATTGTGGGATGGAAACAAGGTAATTCAATTAAGTTCTCATAATTTGATTGAATGTTAAAATCAGACCATTGTGGGATGGAAACTTTTAAGAACTCTTCCATATCCACTTTAATATTTTGCGTTAAAATCAGACCATTGTGGGATGGAAACGTTTATGTTTCAGATATACATGAGGAAAGTGAGTTAAAATCAGACCATTGTGGGATGGAAACATTAAAGTCTGCTCATCATACACAAAGATTGCAACAGGTTAAAATCAGACCATAGTGGGATGGAAACACCCTACCGCCCTTTTATATTATACATCATCAAACAGTTAAAATCAGACCATTGTGGGATGGAAACTATTTTCATTTTCTAAGGTTTCATTTTGTTTAGATAATGTTAAAATCAGACCATTGTGGGATGGAAACAATTTAGATGAAGTTATTAAACCCTTAATAGATATTGGTTAAAATCAGACCATTGTGGGATGGAAACATGTTTAGAGAGTAGTTTGCTTTTCTTTTTGAAAAAGAGTAGCGTTAAAATCAGACCATTGTGGGATGGAAACTTATAATATTCATTCAGTATCAGATTTAGTGTGTTGTGTTAAAATCAGACCATTGTGGGATGGAAACTTTTTAAATATTTATATAAAGTTTTATAATTAAATAGTTAAAATCAGACCATAGTGGGATGGAAACTCTAAATCTACTTGTTTGTATTCTTTATCGTCTATGTTAAAATCAGACCATAGTGGGATGGAAACTCAATGGAGACAATTATATATTTATCGAATTTTAATTCTTTAGGTTAAAATCAGACCATAGTGGGATGGAAACTTCAAAGCAAGTTCTAAAATTCTATAATCCTTCAGTCTGTTAAAATCAGACCATAGTGGGATGGAAACTTCTTTAATTTCTTTTGCTTCATTATAAGATAAATTGTTAAAATCAGACCATAGTGGGATGGAAACTTTAAATTGATTTGCTCTGATATAAAGAACCAGTATTACGTTAAAATCAGACCATAGTGGGATGGAAACAATTAATCCTATTGAACTTAAGGAAATGTATTAAATTTGTTAAAATCAGACCATTGTGGGATGGAAACGCAAATAGAAAGAATGAGCCTTCAGTGATCTTTAGTTAAAATCAGACCATTGTGGGATGGAAACTCTTAGAAACACTCTTTAATATATCTTTTATATATTTTAGTTAAAATCAGACCATAGTGGGAGGAAATCTATTATTTTTTTCATTTATAAATTATTTTTAATAAAAAAAATAAATTAAAAAAATAAAAAAATATTAATGGTTTCTAATGAATCTAAATATATAAATATAAAAAACTAAATTAAAATTTTAAAATTAAAAAGAAAAATATTTTTTATAAATTTTACAACTTTTTTTTAATTTTTTTGTATATTTTAATAAAGAAAGAATATAATTTCTAAAAAAATACCCTAAGGTATGGCTTTAGTTTTATTTTTAAGGTTTTTTTAATTATTTAAATGTTAAAATAAGGTAGGATTTTTAGTCGCATATCGGCTGTGGATTATGATTATTTTATATATTTAGATTTAATAATTTATTGAGATTTGGATTAATTAGGGAGTTTTATTTGGTTTTATTGTGTTTTCCTTATAATTTTTCTTTTTTTATTTTATTTGATTGATTTTAGGGTTGTATGGATTAAAATAAGGAAGATTATCAAGTCGCAGGTCTTTATATAGAAGTGCCCTTATCATAGATTCGAGATAGAAAGGTTTATATAGGAGAAGATACAACCTTCTTTATAGTAAAATAAAGAAAATTCTTAACTGGTTAAAATCAGACCATTGTGGGATGGAAACGTTGCAGGCTACAATGAGTGCCACTCTCCTCAAGACTGGGTTAAAATCAGACCATTGTGGGATGGAAACTAAAATGATTAAAAATATGATGATATCCTGACGGGGTTAAAATCAGACCATTGTGGGATGGAAACACGGTTCTTATGACTATTTTACGAGGTGAATAGAGGTTAAAATCAGACCATTGTGGGATGGAAACCTGTTCAGGAAGATATAAACTAACCCTATTGCTATTGCGGTTAAAATCAGACCATTGTGGGATGGAAACTAATTTCACCTCTTTTTTAAAATATTTACTATATAAAGTTAAAATCAGACCATTGTGGGATGGAAACAGTGTTTTCATCCATCTGATTTGTTATTACTGTTGGTTCCTGGGTTAAAATCAGACCATTGTGGGATGGAAACCTTTCCTTAACCCCTCTAAGGATAAAACCCCTTTTAGGTTAAAATCAGACCATTGTGGGATGGAAACATAAATTTTATAAAAAAATCTTAAAGGTGAAAAAATGAAGGTTAAAATCAGACCATTGTGGGATGGAAACAAGTCTTTTTTATTGACATATTTAATACCCACTTTTTTTAAGGTTAAAATCAGACCATTGTGGGATGGAAACCCCCCTGGTCTGGCTTTCGTATGTGCTTGAGTTTCCTTGGTTAAAATCAGACCATTGTGGGATGGAAACAAAACCAGGTTTTTATATGAGTCCTGGACATTAATGGGGTTAAAATCAGACCATTGTGGGATGGAAACTGATATGCTTAAACATATGTGGGATATATCATTCGAAGGTTAAAATCAGACCATTGTGGGATGGAAACCTCAGGGACAGGTATGGATGCACAATACATCCCGTTGCCAGGTTAAAATCAGACCATTGTGGGATGGAAACTAAAAGAGTAATCACAAAATGCTGCAGTTGTAAAAGCGGTTAAAATCAGACCATTGTGGGATGGAAACACTACTTTTTAAACAAAAAGGGCCTGACAGAAACCTCGGTTAAAATCAGACCATTGTGGGATGGAAACTATTATCACCCTTTTATTTTAATAAAATTTTATAGGGGTTAAAATCAGACCATTGTGGGATGGAAACCCAATATTTTATTTAGTATGGATAAAAAAGAGTGATTAGGTTAAAATCAGACCATTGTGGGATGGAAACCAAGAAATGGGCGTATTATGGACTTGTTGGAAAAACTTGGTTAAAATCAGACCATTGTGGGATGGAAACAACTATTAAATTTAAACCTAAACACAATTATATATAACGGTTAAAATCAGACCATTGTGGGATGGAAACATATATAATGGGTATATATATTTAAATTCATCTTTTGGTTAAAATCAGACCATTGTGGGATGGAAACAGCAAGTCTCCTAGGTCTACCTGCAAAATACTCAGTGGTTAAAATCAGACCATTGTGGGATGGAAACATTTATATAAATGTAAATAATAAAAAATATGGAAAATTTGGTTAAAATCAGACCATTGTGGGATGGAAACAGGATAGGGGTATCTAATACCTTACCTGCAAGTTTCATGGTTAAAATCAGACCATTGTGGGATGGAAACCTCTTCAATACAGACGGAGAACAAATTAGATACATGAAGGTTAAAATCAGACCATTGTGGGATGGAAACCAGTTTTTGGATTATACATTCTAATTGTACTTAACTCGGTTAAAATCAGACCATTGTGGGATGGAAACCCACATTCTAAGTGCAATTCCCATTCCTAATAAAGGTAGTTAAAATCAGACCATTGTGGGATGGAAACATTTATTCAACAATACATTTAATAAATGTATTTCCTCAGTGTTAAAATCAGACCATTGTGGGATGGAAACTGAAAACCTTCCGATAGTATATTTTCATTAATTATATCTTCGTTAAAATCAGACCATAGTGGGATGGAAACCTTTCATCAAGAGTATATTCTACAGTATTAGAAGATATGTTAAAATCAGACCATAGTGGGATGGAAACATATATACATGTAAATTTAATACATAATAAATTAACCGTTAAAATCAGACCATTGTGGGATGGAAATTTATATCCTCCTCCTCATTATTGTTGTTTAAAGGTTTTGAGTTAAAATCAGACCATTGTGGGATGGAAATCCAGTACCCGCTGTGCTTCCAAAAACTGAGAAAAAGGTTAAAATCAGACCATTGTGGGATGGAAATCACTAAAAAAATATTTATCTCCATCAGAATTTATAGAGTTAAAATCAGACCATTGTGGGATGGAAATCTAATTAGTTTTTATAAAAAAATATAAAATTAATATATGTTAAAATCAGACCATTGTGGGATGGAAATCATACAGGAACCATTCATCTGGATTTTCGATTATTTCCGTTAAAATCAGACCATTGTGGGATGGAAACTTTTATTATAGTTACTTATAGTTAAAATTCTTATAACCCAGTTAAAATCAGACCATTGTGGGATGGAAACGGAATAGCATACTTCCTATTGGCATAATACTTGCTATTCACGTTAAAATCAGACCATAGTGGGATGGAAACCTTCTAATTTATTTAATACTTCTTTTTTAATATCTTCAGTTAAAATCAGACCATTTACGAGCGAAGCGAGTAAATCGTAAAAATTCCGAAGGAATTTTGAGATTGTGGGATGATAACTCCAGTATTTCTTTTAATCTACTTATTTTTCGTTTATAAATTATTTTTAATAAAAAAATAAAATAATTAAAAAAATATTAATGATTTTTAATGAATTTAAATATATAAATATAGAAAACATTAAATTAAAATTTTAAATTAAAAGAAATACTTTTTTAAATTTTTTTATAATTTTTTAAAATTATTTTTTAATTAAATTTTTTTTATTTTTTAATATTAATTTATTTTAATAAAAGAATACACCCCCATATAATAAAAACAATAAAAATTCTGACCATTAAAACAGATCATTTACAATTAACTTATTCATTACCTCTCAAAATCTCCTTAACAACCCTCTCCATAATTTCAGATTTTTTTCCTTTAAATTCCATTATACTATTTTTTCCTATTAATATTACCTCATTATGCTCCTCTCCAAAGTAATATTTTGATAAATCATTTGCCACAATATAATCTAAATTATACTCCCTTAATTTCTCCCTACCTATTTCTATAAGTTTATTTTTATCTACCCCATATTCTGCCTTAAAGCCAATAATAGTTTTCTCAGGAAAGGCCCTTCTAAGTTCTTTAATTACCTTTATATTTCTCTTTAATTTAAGGGTTATATCTCTATTAGATTTAATCTTACCATCAACAAACCCATCTGGAATAAAATCAGATATTGCAGCACAGGATACAATTATATCTGCATCCTTTCCTAATTCCAAGGCCTTATTTAGCATCTCCTTTGAAGTTATGGCCTTATGGGATTTTACATAATAGGGAGGCTCCTTTCCAAGGGCATAGATTACCTCAACATTATGGCCCTCCTTAGAGAAGGCCTCTGCAATATAATATCCTGTTTTTCCAGATGATAAATTGGTTATTACCCTAACTCTATCTATAAATTCGGCAGTGCCCCCTGAGAGTATAAGTATTTTTTTATTTTTTTTATTGCTCTGAGATCCATGTTTATTGTAGGCTCCATTAACACATCCATTATTATAAGATCCCTTTCCAAGTACCTCAATTACCTTTAAAACAATCTCTTCAATGGAGGGTACCTTTACCTTCTCCTCCTCCATTCTTGGAGATACAATAAACACCTGCCTCTCCTTTAAGGTATCTATATGATTTCTTATGGCATGGAGCATGTTTTTATGCATACTTGGAACAATAAATATTGGTTTATTTTCAATAAACATTGTAGCAGTTGTATTTACTATGTTATCGGCAATTCCCAAGGCTATTTTACTTATGATGTTTGCAGTGGCAGGATGCACTATCATGGCATGGCATATCTCATATAGTGATACATGCTCCACATTTCCTGTAATCTTGTAATGTACCCTATTCCCTGAGGCAAATTCTAGGGCATATTCCCCAATAATGTTTTTAGATTCCTCAGTGGCAATGGTATAAACCTGTGCCCCATGTCTTATAAGTTCCCTTATTAATTTTGGAGTTTCAATTGCCCCTATTGAGGAAGATACAGCAACTAATATTTTTTTTCCTTCCAATAATTTAGATTTGGAACCTCTAAGTTTTTCTGCAGGGCCCATATAATCACTCTATATTTTTTCTTAAATCTTTTAAACTTCTTTTTTTAGTAATTAAGGGTATTCTCTCCACTTCCAATTCATCATGTGTGGGATATCTTTCAGAGATATACCCTCCAAATTTAAAATTATAGTTATTATTCTTTAAATAATCTACAATATCCTCTAAAACATAGGGATTTAAATAAATATTATATTTATTTTCATCTATCTCATAGGGTAGGGCATTATACTCCAAAATCTCCAATAGATCCTTAACATCCTCAATATCTTTAAAGGAAACTATTCCCCTAAGTAGGAGCCCCTCATTGGTAATAATCTCATATTCCTTTGCAACATTTTTTGCCCTATTTATTAGTCTATTCTTCATCTGTATTCCATCCTTTAGAATAGAGGGGCAATAATGTATTGTTAATTTAGATTTTCCATTCTCTATTTTTTTATTAAAATAATCAATTATTATTTTAGCAGTTTCTTCACTTCCAAGTATTTCAGAGGTATAGGTATTTTTTTCTAAAAATCCCATACTTTTTAAGGTCCTATAGTTAGTCTCTGAGTATTCCAATTGATTAATATTTATAAATCTTACTCCAATTTTTTCAATCTCTTCCAATAGATGGATTATCTCATTTTCATACCCTGGAATAGAGGGAATTTCAACAACAACATCCATTATATATTTTGTGCATAGTTTTAAAGTATCTAAGAAATCCTCTAAGTATTCTTTTATCTCATTACTACTGTTGTGTTTTTTACTCCTTTCTTTCCTATAGTGGTAGTATTTATTAAAGTATTTCGTGGGATGTAATCTTATTTCATCTAATCCTACCTCTTTAAGAACCTTTAATTTATTTTCATCTATGACTGTGGGAGTGGTATAGAGATGTATATGGAAAGAGGGCCCAAATCTTTCCTTTAATGCCTTTATGTATCTGCAGGTTCTCTCTATTTTAAGTAAGGGATTGCCCCCTGTGATGCCTACCCCTTTACTTCCACATAATAAACATTCTTCAATGCACTCCTCAATTGAATTTATTTTTCTCTCATTGGCATAAATAACATCTTTTTCCTTTCTTTTCTCAGATATTGGACAGTAATAGCAATTTTCTTCACATATCCCAGTAATAAATAAAACAAGTTTTTCCCCCATAATACATTGTTGGCATCCAACTGGAAGATTATCTATTTTTTTTAATAATTCTTTATTTAACTCTTCAATATCCATGTTATCCTTTTATATTTTTTAATTATGTTAATAAAATACAAGTATTAAAAAATAATATTATTAAAATTATAATAATAAACAATTAAAAAATTAATTATAATTATAATAAGTATATAAACCTTAACCTATTTCTAAGAACCTTAAATAATATATATGTTTTATATATAAATCCCTTTTAAATTCCTTTTTTTATCCATTTTTATTTTTAGAATAATTTTATTTAGAAAATAAATTTTTATAATATCTAACAAAATATCCATAATAATAAAAATAAAAAATAGTTTATAGTTATTATATAATTTCTTAAATTTGTAATAAAATAAAAATACTTAATAATAAAATTAAGAAGTACTTAACTTTCCTTAGTTATAACTTTTTTATAAAATAAATATTCTTTTAAAATATTATCCTATACTTTTTTAATACTAAGTAGAGTAGAGTATTAAGGAGGACATTTGGGATTTTTTACTTTTTTATTATTTTTTAAGTATTTTAAAATATTAGATTATATTTTTATTTAATTAAAACCCTGCCTCCCATCAGAGCGTGTCTAACATACAACTTCAATGCTTATAATAGTAAAATATATATTTAAAATATTGCTAATAATAGTATGTTAAAGAGATGGGATACTAGAAATTACGACATAAAATTAATTTTAGAGATATTCGACTGATTAATGTACCATTTGAATCCATAGGTATAACAAAAGAGGATTCACAATATTAAGGTAATAATAAAGGGGATTATAA
>JAHEQB010000010.1 GCA_019561555.1 Methanothermococcus sp. SCGC AD-155-C09 | reverse complement strand
CTATATTATTGGTGATAACTTGAAAATAGCAATTGCAGGAAAGGGAGGAGTTGGAAAGACATTTATTGCCTCTAACTTAGCAAGATTGTTTGAAAAAAATAAATATAAAGTTATAGCCGTAGATGCAGATCCTGACATGAATCTTTCATGTGCATTGGGAATAGATGAGGAAATTACTCCATTATCTAAAATGGACAATTTAATAGAGGAACGTACTGGTGCAAAGATTGGAGAGTATGGGGGCGTATTTAAAATAAATCCCAGGGTGGATGATATTGTTGAAAAATATTCCTATAGGGTAGGGGATGGGAATATTTATCTTCTAACCATGGGTACTGTGGAACAGGGGGGAGAGGGTTGTGTATGTCCAGCATCAGTTCTTCTTAGGAGACTTTTAAGACATTTGATTTTAAAAAGAGATGAGGTTGTAATAATGGATATGGAGGCAGGTATAGAGCACTTAGGAAGAAAAACCACTGAAAATGTTGATTTAATGTTGGTTGTTGTGGAGCCCTCTAAGAAATCAATACTAACAGCAAAAAGAATAAAAAAACTTGCCAATGATTTAAATATACCTAACATCTATGCCGTAGTGAATAAGGTAAAGAACAATAAAGAGAAAGAAGTATTTAAGAAAATATTTGATAAGGAGGTAGGTATTCCCATATTAAAATATATACCCTACAGTGAGGAGGTTAAATATATGGATATGATAGGAAAACCTATTGATTTGAATTCAGATATTGGAAGGGAAATGGAGGAGTTGTTTAATAAAATAATAGAATTAAAGAAGAAATTAAAAAATTAATAAAAAAATAAATAACCCACTAAATTATTCTTAAAAAAATCATTTATAATAAATAAAAAGCCTTAATTCTCATTAATAATCCTATAAAAAAATAATAATTATTAAAAAATTAATAAAAAATTATAATTAAAAAAATAAAAATAATTAAATAAAAATTATAAAAAATAATAAGGATTTTAAAATTATCCTTAAATCTAATATACTAAGATTCTTAGGAATATAAGTTAATGTTATGTTTATAATTATATAATTTAAAATATTTAATAACTTTCCATATCCATTTTTAAAATACCATATAATAAGTACCCAATGGCACAAATTAACAAAATCTCAAATACTCCAAATAAGGATAATATTAATGAGATCCCAAAGATTATTAGGGCCACTTTATTGGGATATTTTGGATACTTTATATCACTTATCATAACTAATCCTACTAAAAATGCCAGTAAGGATAGTATTAAATTATTAATATCTATACCTATATCCTCTAAGTCCTTTGAATACCTTAGAATTAATTGACAAAAAACTGAAAGTATCAGGGCTCCTGCAGGTATTGGGAGGCCTACAAAGTATTTAACATCCAATACGCCGAATCTTGCCAATCTCAAGGCACCGCATATAATATATATTAATGAAGCA
>JAHEQB010000009.1 GCA_019561555.1 Methanothermococcus sp. SCGC AD-155-C09 | reverse complement strand
CTCTAATCTTTCTATTTAATTCTTCTTCTGATAAATGTTTTATAACCTTATAAATGCATTTTCCGCTCATGTTATTACGTTGTTATATTTATAACATAAATATTTTATGTGATCATTACTTAATATATTCATGTTATTATATAAAGTATGAGTTTAGATAATTATGTGCTTGACTATAATATAAAAAATAATTATAGTTATTAAAGTAAAATTTTGTTAAATTATTTATTATACTTACATTATAATCATTTTACTATGGTCAAATTATAGTATCTTATCTATATCAAAAAATCTTATAAAACTTATATACTGATAAAAATAGTTAATAAAAATTAAAATAAAAAAATAATTTATAAAAAATAATATAATAAAGTAGAATAAACCTTAAAATTAATATTTAAAAAGGATTAAATAATAAAAAGTAAAAATTATATTATTGCTATTTTAAATGTTCCTAATACTACTGGGGAAAAGAATAGATCCCTTTTATAAGACTGGCATTAAGAACCTTATTTTAAGATAATATGGGATATTTACAGTGAATTTTCTTATTAATGCTTTATTCTTTTATTATAAATATTTAATGTTTAAATTAAAATTTAAGAAGATATATATTTATTTAAATTTATTACTTAATTATTATTATTTTTTTAATTAATAATTATTTTTAATCTATTTTAATTAATTATTTTTTAAGTCATTTATTTTTTATTTTAATACACTAAATTACCCATTGTATTACATATATTATCTATTTTTTATACTAAAGCAAGGTTTTAATTTTAAAGGTAATAAAACTTTCAATAATACCTGCAAATACAAATAGAATCGTAGATACTAACAACATCCTTAAAGAATCTATAAATTGCATATGTGCCAAGTATTTATTTCCCTTCAACCTATATACTATTGAGGTAAATAGGACTATCCCTGCACTACTACATAGTATTAAAGCAGGAATCTCTATAATGCCATGGGGCAATATAAGAAGTATGAATATCAATGGATTACTAATAGATAGAGTATATGCCAAAATAAAGGCATTAAATGCCATAAAGGGTATTGAAAAGATGTTTGATAAATATATTAGCGTACTTGTGGATAGATTATGCTTTATTATCATGAAAAATATATCTACCTGAGACAGGTTAGTAATATCCTTTAAATTAAGATAGGCCAAAAACTGAGCAAGTACCATTTTTCCAAAGTTATTAACTAAGGACACATTTAGGACCATTAGTGCATAGGAGATTATAAATGACATTAAAAACAACATGCCCATACCATAGATTATTTTTTTCTGCCTTTTAAGGGCATATAGTATTTCCAAAATTTCATAAGTAGTTCGGCTCATTTTTCCACTTAACCTTATAGAATTATTGATCAGTTTAATATATTAAGTTAATATATTAAAATATTATTTATAAATATATATTTTTTTATTTATTTTATGGTTATTATAATTTTTATTATATATAATATATTAATTTTATTTATTTTTTATTAATAATTTTTATTTTAAATGGGAGAGATTATGAAAATATATAGGCAAAAATTTGATTACGTGGATCCTTTAAAATTATACAATATTTTGAGGGATGAGGGAGAATATCCATTTATATTGGAATCAAGGGATAAACATCCCTCCAAGGCAAGATATACCTATATCTCAATTAATCCAGAGTTTGTTGTAAGGATAAAGGACAATACAAAGATAGGAAATACTACAGTATCCAAGGAGAGCAATCCCTTTAAAAGTTTAAAGGAAATATATACCAATGAAATAGATAGCAATGGTCCAATATCCAACATGGATGTAAATGAAAGGTTTGTGGGAGGTTTTTTAGGGTATATAGCCTATGATGCCATACATAATTACATAGGGGGAAGTATAGAGGAGGAATCCATCTTTGGATACTACAGAAATGCCTATGTCTATGATCATGTGTTGAATAGATATTACTACCTATCTTTAAGTAATTCAGAAGAAGAATTTAATAAGGCTAAGGGAATAATTGAAAGAGCCAGGAATTCAACTTTTGCTGAGGAGTCTGGGGGTTCAGAGGTAATCAACTGCGATGCAGAGAGAGAGGAATTTATTGAGATGGTTAAAAGGGCCAAGGATTATATATACGATGGAGATGCCTTTCAGGTAGTTATATCCAGAGAGTACAATTTAAAAAGCGATCTTTCGGCCTTTAAAATATATAGGAATTTAAGGGAGTTAAATCCAAGTCCCTATATGTTTCTCTTGGAATTTAATAAAAGGGTTTTGGGAGCCTCTCCTGAAACTATGGCCTCTGTTGAAAGGGATATATTAAAAATAAATCCCATTGCTGGAACGATAAATGTTGGAAAAACTGAGGAGGAAAGTGAAAGATTGGCAAAAATACTTCTTAAGGATGAAAAGGAAAGGGCAGAGCACATGATGCTCGTTGATCTCGCAAGGAATGATGTTAGAAAAGTTTCAAAATCTGGTTCTATTAAATTAAAAAGGTTCTTTGAGGTAATTAGATATAGCCATGTCCAACATATAGAGAGTGAAGTTATAGGGGAGTTAAGGGAGGGTATGACAATGTTTGATGCAATAGAGGCCTCCTTTCCAGCGGGAACACTAACTGGGGCTCCCAAGTATAGGGCCATGGAGATAATAGATACCTTGGAAAAATCCAGAAGGAGAATATATGGGGGTGCTGTAGGCTACTTCTCACTGAATAACTATGCAGATACTGCAATTGCCATAAGGATGGCCGAGATAGAAAAAAATAATATTATTAGAGTAAGGGCAGGAGCAGGGATTGTTGCTGATTCAATACCTGAAAATGAATATGTAGAAACTGAAAGAAAGATGGCGGCAGTTATGAGTGCATTAAAAAAATGAATATAGGTTAAAATTAAAAAAATAAATAAAATATTGAAGAAATAATAAAATATAGAATTAAAATTAATAATTATAATAAATAGAATTAAAATTTAAGGAAAAATAGAAAAATGTAATAAAAGGGAATAATAAAGTTATTGGATGGATACTATCAATCTAAAGAGAAAAAAGATAAAAACATCTTTAAATTTATAATGGCTTGCAGAAAAAGATTTAACTGTTAGAGTATAGTAAAACATATAATATTTAAACTTATTACAATATAGCGACCCTAATACTTAAAGGATTTCCCTTGCACTTCCAGTTATTAGGGATATAGGAGGATGGAGGGCAGTGGCATTAGGATTTCTACTTTTTAAGTATCTACTTTGTATTTACTTTTTCCCTTATATATTTTTAAATGTTTTTTATTTTTTCCAGTATATCTTAAGATTTAGATAACTTTATTATTTTTTTAGATTATTTTATTTATTTTATAATTTTTAATTTTTTTTATTATTTTTTATTTTTATATTGAATATGGTTTAAGGAATTATGTTCTTGAATATAATTAAAATATATATAAAAATAATAAAACTAATAAAAAATAAAAATAATTAAGAAATAAGAATATATAAAATAAAATATAAAATTATTATAAAATTTATTTTTTAAAAGTTATTATACTTAAAATAAAAATAAATAAAAAGGATAAACAAATAAATAAAAAGAAAAGGAGTTTAAAAAAATCATAAAAAATAATAAACCATCTCAGAAGAAGAATTAAATAAAAAAATCAGAGAGCAAAAGACATAGGACATCCTTATAGAGTAATGGATGCTAAAAAACAACGGGCCCAATGGAAGTTAAAAATCAGGCTATTATGCTTAACTGGTGGAAATAATGATATTAATTATTGATAATAAAGATTCCTTTGTATGGAATTTAGCCGAATATGCCTCAATCTATGATAAAATAAAGGTAGTGCCAAATACCATAACTGTTGATGAGGTTAGAAAAATAGATCCCTCAGGGATTATTATATCTCCAGGCCCAGGAAGTCCAGATAAAAAAAGGGATGTTGAAAATTGCCCAGATATTATAAAAAATATCAATGTCCCAATATTGGGAGTTTGTCTTGGACATCAAATTATAGCCCATACCTTTGGAGGGAGAGTGGAGAAAATACCTCCAATTCATGGTAAGGCCTCCCTCATAAAACATGATGGAAAGGGTATTTTTAAAGGTATAAAAAACCCTTTGGAGGTAGGGAGATACCACTCCCTTGCAGTTATTGAATTACCTAAGGACTTTGAAATTAGTGCCATTACAATAGATTGTGAAGAAGAGATAATAATGGGCATAAGGCATAATTATAGGCCTATTGAGGGAGTACAATTTCATCCTGAAAGTGTATTAACAGAATGGGAAAATAAGGAGGGCTTAAAAATCATTAAAAATTTTGTAAATATAACCAAAGAATGGAGGGAAAATAATGGCTAAAATATATGTAGATTGTAAAGATGAGGCTGGAAAAGAAATATATTATAAAATACTTCAAAGTTCCCTTATGGATGTGGTTATTGGAAAATCACTAATTGAAGTAAAAATGATATGTAGGGAAGAGGACCCATACTTTATTATTGGAGTATTGCCAAAATCCACATCCAAACCAGTAAAGTTAAGGGATATTGTATCTATTGAGGAAAGTAAAAAAGAAGGAGATAGAACCATTACCAGATTAAAAATAGTGGATGAAACCTATGCTCCACAGTTATTACAGTTAATAAATATATTGGATCAACCCTCAAGATTTGAGATTATTACAGATTCTCCAATAGATTTGGATATGGTAGTATATGATGCCAAGGAGGATTTTATATTAAAGGTTTTGGACTTTATGAATAGGGTATTTCCAGAGGGTATGAGAATAAGAAAGACATTCTATGGAAAAAGTATAGTTATGATAGCCTCTGAGAGACCATTTGAAGAGGAGTGGATAAAAAGGGCCCATGAATTAAAGGAGGAATTGGAGAAGAATAATTAATCCTTATATCCTATGCATGTATTTAAATATATTTTCATGCTGTACTATTATTTTTACTCCAATTTTCTCTCCAATCTCATTTAATTTTTTTTCTAAGGATTCAAAATCCTTATTTGATTTTGATATATCTGCAAGCATTATCATAGTAAATAAATCCTCCATAATGGACTGTCTTATATCCAAGATATTTACATTGTACTCTGCAAGTGCTGTTGCTATACTTGCCACAATTCCAGTTTTATCCCTTCCAGTTACAGTTATGACAACCTTTTCCATTAAATACCACCAAAATCTAATTATTTTTAATCAAAAGCATAATATTAACTTTAATATTATAATGTAGGTAATATAATAAAAAGGATAAAATATTATTTCCTAATTAATATATCATAACAAATCCTTAGGGGGAATTATCTGCTCTCCCAGTGCTTAGGAATATCTAAGGGGAGATGATAAGTAGGATTTCTAATTTTTATGCCTTACTTCTTTTTATGTACTTTAAAATATTTTATTTTTATTTTTTTATCTTAATTATTCTTTATTTTTTGTTTTACTTTAAATTATTTATTAATTTTTATAATTATTATTTTTTATCTTTAAAATTAAGGGTATTACCTTAGTATAAATGGTTCTGTTAAGGCTATCAACATTAATCTTCTTTCTTTTTGAGCATAAATGGCCTTGATTTTATAATTCCTATTGTTTTTATTTTTTAACACCCATTTCTCTATAGGGATGTTCTATGAAATAAAATCTTTTGAAGAATCCTATTTCTTTTTATGGTTATCTTTTATTTAGTTTTTTAGGTGCTTTGTTATTTTAAATAACTTTTCTTCCTATTTCTTTTTATTTTTATATTAATTTTTAAAATAATAAATTTTTATTAATTTATTATACTATTTCTGATTTTTTTAATTATTTTTAATTTATTTTAATTTTTAATTTACTATTTATTTTTTTAACCATTAATAAATATTATTTAATGGGAAAAATGTTTTAAATCAAAAATATCCAATTCCTTTCCCTTTTTACTTAAATGTTTTTTTTCAGATAATAATCCTGCTGCATCGGCTCTACATTGCTGACATGCCCTAAATTGATGTAAATATTCCTCACATTCATCCCTAATATTACTTATTTCATCACACTTTGGGCGTCTAAGGCCCTCCATTTTATACATGGGTATAAGGGGTATAATATTTTGAATATAGGCTATATCTTTAAATTTTTTGGCTATCTCTATAATATGATCCATGTTAATTTCAGGTATTAATACAGTATTTATCTTTACAACTAATCCTAAATCATGGGGCTTTTTAACTCCCTCAATTTGATTTTTAATAAGTAAAGAACCTCCTTCCTCTCCACGATATACCTTTCCCTCATAATAAACCCATTCCACTATATCCTTAAGAATCTTTGGATCTATGGCATTTACAGTTACAGTTATTGTTTTTACATCTAAATCAGCAAGTTTTTTAGCATATTTTGGAAGTAATAATCCATTGGTAGATAGACACTTTACTAAATCTGGGAATTTATCATTTACAATCTCCAATGTTTCGAAGGTTTCCTTATTAAATAAACTATCTCCTGGGCCGGCTATACCTACAACCTTTAAATTTGGCATTTTTTTAAGTAGGTCCCTTAGATAATCCTCCACTTCCTCAGGCTTCATAATATGTTTTGCCACGGCAGGTCTTTCCTCACAACATTCCTTTCCTATGCTTCTTCTACAAAACTTACAGGCAATATTACATTTAGGAGCAACAGGTAGATGAACCCTACCTACTTTATCGTGAAGTTTCTCATTGTAGCAAGGATGGACCTTTACTGCATGGGCAAATTTAGACATAAGTACGTCTTCACTATTCTTTTTATTTATTTTATTCATTTTTTCACCAAAATGGTATCATATATCATTAAATAAATATAAAAAATTAATCATATAAAAAAATAAAAATAAATTTATGTAGTATTTAATTTAAATAATTATCTTATAAAATGATTTTAAATTATAATAATTATCAATATGATCAATCTCCATATCCTATTTTTATGAATATAGTGCCACATACTTAAGGGTTATCTCTGCACTTCAGTGCTTAGGGATGTAGGAGGAAGGGGGATGGTGATGTGGAATTTCCACTTTTTGAGTATTTGCTTTTTCTCTTATGTCTTTAAGTATTTTATTTTTTTACCTCTTTTATCTTAAGATTTAGATTAATTTTATTATTTTTTTAATTATTTTAATTTTGTTTTTTTATTTATTTTATTTTTTATACTGTGAATATGGGTTTAAGAAATTATGTTCTTGACTACAATAATAAGAAATCCAATTCTAAAAAATTAATAAACAATAATCTAAAATAAAATTATAAAAATAAAAAATAATTGAAATAAAAAAAATAAAATATTTTAAAATACATAAAAAGAAGTAAAGACATAAAAAGCAAAAATTCTATTATTCTTCTCCTTAATACCTCTAAGCACTGAGGGAAAGTATAACTTCTTGATAGTACATTATAAACCTTAGTTTAAGGTAAGGTAGAGATTATATTTACAGAAAAATTCTCTTTATTAGATCATCCTTTTAATACTGTATTTTGCCATAACATATTTTCATAGTATTTTTAGTTAATATTTTTTTATTAATTTTTTAAATTATTTTATTTTTTATTAAATACTCCATAAAAAAAATTAAAATTGTTATATTAAATCTTAGGAATATTGCTTCTTCTATCCACTAACTCCCTTCTCTTTGCACCATTCCAATTGGATATGTTTTGCAAATAACCTGTTATTCTACTGTACTTTTGGACATTGGTATTATTACATAGGATACACTTATCCTTTAAGCCTGCCATTCCCTTACCACAGTTTTCACATATACTCAGGTTCTTGGTATAGGTCCAAAAGCCAATATTGGATTTTTCTGCTATTTTCTTAGTTATATCCATAAGTACCTCAGGGTCTGCATAGGCCTCGGCATTCCAGAAGTGGCCAATATGCCCTCCATTACAGATGGGATGGAATTTTTCCTCTATTTTTACTTTTTCTCCCAAGGTAACTGGCGAATTAACTTTAACATGGGATGAGTTTGTATAGTATAGGGTATTTGTATTGGATAGATCGCCACTAACTACAGTTTTACTTTCCTCTCTATAATGTTTATAATCTAACCTGGCAAATCTTCCTGCAGTGCTCTCGGCAGGAGTTTGTGTTACTGTCCACCTTAAGCCAGTTTCCTTTTTTAAGTTGTCGGCATAGTTTCTCATATAGGTTATAACCCTTTTTCCAAATTCTAAGGCTTCCTTGGATTCGTGAAGTTCCTCGCCTAAGTGGTACTTTAGAAGTTCATTTAATCCAACAAATCCAAAGGTTAAGGTACTACATTCATGATTGTAGTATCTCCCTCCATTAAACTCCTGGGTCATAAATGGCATTATTCTGTCCTCAAGAATCCTCATAGTAATATCATGCTTTATACTTAAGGCCTCCCTAATTACTCCCAATTTTTCATCCAATATCTCAAATAACCTATCATCACTACCTCCTGCCTCATAGGCAATTCTTGGAAGATTAAGGGTATACCACTGCATATTTCCTGTTCTTAGGGTATCCCTCTCTGGATCTCCAGTCCAATCTCCACTTAATCTGGTCCTACAACCCATTGCATTGGTATTTTCAGCCTGCCAATCTGGCAACATATTTATGAAATATGGCAGTCCCCACTTATTACTTAATTCATGTAATTTTATCATTAAATCTCTATTTTCATCTTTAAATACTCCCTCCCTTAACTTTACAATAAAGTTTGGGAAGAGGAAGGGTTTTCCAACGGCATCTCCCTCCATCATTACCTCTATTAGGGCCTCTAAAATGAGTTGGGCCTCCTCCTGATAATCCCCATAGGTTCCCTTTATACTTCCTGCCACTATGGCCTCCCGGTTCTTTAAATATTCTGGCACCTCTAACTCCAAGTTTATACTACTGAAAACAGTTTGTCCCCCTCTTGCCACATACATCTGGTTCATTTCATAGATAAACATCTGCATAAGTTGTTTTATTCTTTTATATGGCAGTCCCTTCATATAGGGGGATAACCAAATATTAAACTCATCTATGGATTGGCCTCCACTCATCTCACATTGGGCAGCACTTAGGACCTTGGCAGCATGCTGTATTGCAACTTCGGCATGCTTTGCAGGTTTTGAGACACTTGTGTGCCTTCCTGTTCCATCAACCTTTAATCCATTCATGAAAAAATGCCTTAAATCATGCTGACAACATACAGGCCTTATTGCAGCATACTCTAAATCATGAAGATGAATATCCCCCTTCATATGGGCATCAGCAATATGTTTTGGGAACACCTCCAATAGGGCATATTGCTTCATAGTTTCGTCGGCTACCCACTTGTGGATGGATTCTGGATTATGCATTAAATTTGCATTTTCCTTACTTCCCTGATTTATAAGTTTTTTAATATCGTATATGGGTATTCCCAACCTTGTATGTTTTACTCTGAACTCCTCTAAACCATACTCAATCAACTTTGCATTTACCAATTCCCTTATCATGGGCGCTGTTATATATTTTAAGTTAAGTTTTTTTATGGATTTTTCAATTTCATTTCCTATACGTTCTGCCGTCTTTTTATCAAGTCCAGTTTCATCCATAAGTTTAACTACTATTCTGTTTTTATCAAAGGGCTTAAATTCGTTTTTTGAGGTTCTTACCTTTAAAACATTTTCCAATTGATAATTTTCTGAGTAATTTGTATTATGTTTTTTATCTATTTCTTTAAGGGCATTATAGATAATTTCTTTTATTTCCTCTGTAGTTATACCATTGTATATTTTCCCATAAACCCTTTCTACAATGGAATTTATATGTTCATAATCCACAGATGAATTTAAAAGGGATTTGACTAATTTGTTTATATTAAATTGTTCCTGAATGCCATTTCTTTTAACAACTACAACCTCTACCTTATGATTATTGTTGAGACATTTGCTACTTATCATATTACCACCAAAAAAATAATATATAACCCTCTAACTCATGGATATATAATAATTGGCATACTGCCCTCGTCCTCTTTTCTAAGTTTTATAGTGAATTTCGTAATGAGTGTATCTATATATTTATATTTTTAAATTAATATCCTATTAATTACATTATAGGGTATGCCTTATCAATATAGATTATAATTTAAAATATATCCTATAAAAAAATAACCGTAATCATATGTCATTAAAAAAACTAATTGATTTTTATTTTTATAATTAAAGAAATTATATATATATAAATAAATGAAATAATTATTTAAAAAAAATAAAAAAATAATAAAATAATAAAATACCTAAGGATATTAAAATACCTAAAAGGGAATAAATATACAAAAATAAAAATCCCATTATTGTCCCCTTAATGCGCCTAAGCACTGGAAGGCAGACAGGATCCTTGATGGGATATTATGAAAGTTCATAATACTCCAAGATGGGAGGACTTAAAGTATTTTTATTTATTAATGTTTTATCCTCTTATTATGTAATATATCTAAAATTATAAGTTTAAATCAATGTTTGACTATAATTTTGTTGTTCTAAATTTTTTAATTTTTTAGCATTATATAGTAAAATATATAATATTTTAGACTTATTGTGATATTTGCTTTTTTTATATCTTTAAATTTAATTTTTCTTTTATATCTTAAGATTTAGATTAATTTTATTATTTTTTAGATTATTTTGATTTTTAATTTTTATATTTATTATTTTTATTTTTTATATTATAAGATGTGGATTTAAAAATTTATGTTCTTGACTATAATTTTAATTATTATAAATTTATAAACTACTATAAGTTTTTTAAATTTTTTATGCAATTATCTAACTCTTCAAAACTTTTATTTTGCATTTCAATCATTTTTATGCCTTTTATTTTTTTTATTTCTCTAACATACTTTTTAAAGGGTATTTTACCCTTTCCAATGCATAGATGCTCATCAAATACCCCATTGTTATCATGTATGTGGGTATGGATTATTTTTTTAATTATTCCTCCTCCTAAGAATTCCTCTATATTATTATTTAAAAAGGCATGGCCCATATCAAAGGTTATTCCAATATCCTCCAAGTTTTCCATAATTTCATATATTGGTTTTCTGAACATAAACATATCATAGGATGGCATGTTTTCAATGGTTATCTTTATAGAATATTCCCTTTGAAGGTTATTTAAATCATACAATGATTTTATAAGTGAATCTAAGGATTTCTCATAATCATATTTAAATATACAATAACCAGGATGCAATACAACAATATCTCCATTTACAGAATTGGCAGTTTTTAAAATATCCTCAACAAAACTTAAAGTGGTTAATCTTATTTTTTCCCTAAAGGAGGATAGGTTTAAATCTGATAAGGGACAGTGTAATGTATATTTTAAATTATATAACTCAGGAATATGGATATTTTCATTTTCCATAACATTTAAATTGCCATCACATACTAACTCCACATATTTTACTTTTTTTTCTAAGAAATTTAATGAACTATGAAGATCATAGTTAGAATCCAAGAAAATACTAGAGGACACTCCAATTTTCATATTTTCACCATCCTTGATATAAAGGAATATAATAAATTATTTATCTCCAATAAATGTAATTAAATTAGTTTTAAATTCAATAAATATAATTATAAAAAAATATAGAAATAAAATAATAAAATAATTTAAAAAAATAATAAGAATATAAAAAAATTAATAAAATATAGAATTAAATATAAATTTTTTCTTAAAAAATATTATAAAGAATAAAAATAAACAGAAAGAATATAAAAATAAATAGTAAAAAAGTTATCTATAAAATCATAAAACATCTTAGAAAAAGAAAGGATAGAAAGATAGAAACCTATAAAAAGACTAAGGGACCTTAAAAGACTTTACTTGACTATAAATAAAAACTAAAGGTAAAAGCATGGATGCCATAATATTATGTGCTGGAAAGGGTACAAGATTAATGCCACTAACTGAAAATAAACCAAAACCCATGATTCCAATAGGGGGGAAACCAATATTGGAGCATATTATAAATAAAATTGAGCAATTCGTTGATAATATATATTTAATTGTGAGGTATAAAAAAGAAGTTATTATAGATTACTTTAAGGATCACCCTAAGATTAAATTTATTGAACAGGGAAGAAAGGATGGAACAGGATATGCCCTTTTAGCAGGTAAGGATTATATAGATGATGATTTTTTGGTAATAAATGGAGATATTATTTTTGAGGATGATTTAAAGAGTATTCTCCCCTACAAAAATGCCCTTGCCCTGGTAGAGGTAAAAAATCCTGAAAATTTTGGAGTAGTAGTATTGGATAGGGAAAATAATATAGTGGAATTACAGGAGAAACCAAAAAACCCAAAATCCAATTTAATCAATGGAGGGATATATAAATTTGAAAGAGAGGTATTTAACATACTGGAAAATTTGGAACCTTCAGAAAGGGGGGAAATAGAACTTACTGATGCCATAGTGGAACTTATTAAGAAGAAAAGAGAGATAAAGGGTATAAAATTAAAGGGATATTGGAGTGATATTGGAAGGCCTTGGGATATATTGGAGGGAAATAAACATATTCTTAAGGGCATTAAAAGTAAAATATTGGGAGATGTTGGAGAAAATGTTGTAATCAATGGAAATGTTATTATTGAGGAGGGGGCCATAATAAAACATAATACAGTCATAGAGGGCCCTGCAATTATAAAATCTGGGTCTATTATAGGCCCTTTGGCATATATCCGACCAAATACTGTCTTGATGGAGAATACCCTTGTAGGTAATTCCTCTGAAATAAAGAGTAGTATTATAATGAAGAATACAAAGGTACCCCATTTATCCTACGTAGGAGATAGCATAATTGGTGAAAATTGCAATATTGCCTGTAATACCATCACTGCAAATTTAAGATTTGATGATAAACCAGTAAAGGTAAATATAAAGGGCAAAGTTGTTGAAAGTGTTAGAAAACTTGGTATTATAATGGGAGATAATGTAAAAACAGGGGTTCAAGTATCCTTTATGCCAGGGGTAAAGATTGGAAGTAATTGTTGGATTGGGGCCAATCTATTAGTTGATAGGGATGTTGAATCCAATTCTTTTATTTATAAAAGAGAGGAAAAAATAATTAAAAAATTAAATAAAGAGGATAAATGGAATAAATAAGGTAATAAAGGGATAAATAATAATTATAGTTAAATACATAATATATTAAACTATAATCTAACATAAATAATAAGGAATAAATTAATAAATGGGATTTTACATTAAATATATCTACCTTACCTTAAACTAAGATTTATGATATAGTACTATAAGAAGTACCCTTTCCCTAGTGCTTAGAAGAATATAGGGAATAAAGGGCAGAATTTCTACTTTCCATTATCTTTATTTTAATTATTCTTTATTTTTTTATTATTTTTTATTTTATTATTTTTTTAATTTTTATATTATTTTATTTCTTTTAATTAAGTTCATTATTTATTATAAATAGTTTTATTCATAATTGTAATTAATAAAAAATAATTATAGTTATTTGTTTCCCTATTGTTAATAATACTATACTTTTAATGTGTGATATTATATGCACAACACAGAAACATTTATATATTAAATCTCACTTCTTAAATTTGTTGAAGTTATATTAGCGGGGTAGGGTAGCCAGGCCCATCCCGCCGGGCTCATAACCCGGAGATCCGAAGTTCAAATCTTCGCCCCGCTACTATATTTTTTTGTGGACATTTAAAAAATATTATTTCTTTAATTTAGGATTATATTTTTATCATTGTGTTTTTATTTTTTTATTTTTGGTTAAGTAAGTTTTATATAATCTTATATTTTAATTTTTTTAATTATAATTTTTATTATACTCAAGACATATAACTTAAATTTATAGATAATAGCATAAAATAATGAAAATAATATAAATGTATAATAATAAAGAGAAATACTTTAAATCCATCTAACTTAGCCCAATATGAAGTTCATAACGCCATCCCATCAAAAGGATTATCTTTCTCTTAGTACTAATGATATCAAGGAGAATAATAATAAGATATTTACTTTTATTGAGATTAATGAAAATTAAGATTATGGTTATTATTTTAGGGTATTTCTCCTAAGGAGTCTAATTAAATCCTTATGATTCTTTATTCATCTTCTTAGTATAATATAGTAAAACACATAACATTTAAACTTATTATAAATAAAGTAATCTCATACTTAAAGAGTTTCCTTTGCACTTCAGTACTTAGGGGTGTTGATGAAGAGGGGCAGTGTTATGGAATTTCTATTTTTTATTTTCTCTTATGTCTTTAAGTATTTTTTTCTCCAATATCTTAAGATTTAGATTATTTTATTATTTTTTTTAATTCTTTAATTTTTTTAATATTTTTATTTTTTATTATTTTTAATTATTTGTTAATTGGAATGGTATTTAGTATTTTTAATATCATCCATATTTATAATTGAAAAATATTGATTTACAAATATATTGTCATAAATAATAGCCCCTTCAGGAGATACATACTTAGGATATTTAATTTTTCCCTTTAATTTTCCAGATAAAATATCTTTAAAAAGAAGATATATATTAGGGTATTTTCTATCAACATAGGCACATATATTGCAATCCTTAATAAAGTATCTTTCATACTTTTCTATAAAGTTATCAACTCCCTTTGTACTGTACACAGGGGGTCCCACTTTAATATAAACATTTGGAAGTTCCCATACTAAAAATTCCCAGGATAAATAACACATATTTTCATTGGCATAGATCCCATACTCTATAATTTCAAAGTTATTTTCTATTAACAATTTATTTATGCTCCTCTGCAACTTCTCCATTTGAGGATATATTATATCCTCTACAATCTCACTATCTCTATTTATACATAGGGTAATTAACATACCCTTATTCCTATTGTTTATTTTTTCAATTATTTTTTTATTATAATTATAAAAGTATTTTTTAGAGGGATTCTTTAAAAATTGACGGGAATAGAATATGAATTTACAGAAATTTTCCTTACTAAGGGCTGCTGCCACATTTCTATTTAGATCCACAGGGTCATATACAATGAGAGGATCATCAAAATCCTTAAATTTATAGGAACTTTTATCTATGTTGTATAGGCCATATATCTCATCCAATATTATCTTTTCCCCTATTCTCCATCTTTGGGCATTAATTAGTGTATTGAGGAATCCCCCATAGTGAATTATCAAAAGTTCGCATAAATATCCTGAAAATCCCTTACTTTTTAAATCTGAGCCATATATACCAAGTCCCTTTAAAAATTTTTTTAATAATCTTATATCATTATGTAAGGGATGTTTTTTTAAGGTATTTATTAAAAACTCATTATGAAGGGGGGTTCTATCCACAGAAGATATAATTTTTTCCATCCAATTTAATTTATAACAGGGAACTATATCTATTTCATACTTTCCTATATTTCCTGAAATATAGGGATGTTCAGCATACTCTATTTGGTACTTTCCCCCTAATCTTTCTATTGCTTTTTTTCCTATTTTTAAAATAATTTCCTTTAATAACTCCCTATCAATATTTTTTTTGAATCTTACAAAAATATCAATATCATAGTCATTTTTTAAGTTGGTGCCCCTTGCAGTGGATCCCACCTGTATTATATCCACTATAAGGTCCATTAAGTTTTCCCTATGTATTATATTGTATAATTCTTCTATTATTTTCTTAGATAGAACTTTCTCTTCCTTTTCTTCATCATTGGAGGGGGATATATCCAACAGTACCTCATTCAATATTTTATTAATATACTTTGATTTAACTTTTAAATCCATATTTTTCCCTTAACAATTCCAAGTATTTATCAATATTATCAAATTTTTTAGATTTGGGACCCATATATTTAAAGGCATTTCCCAATAATTTTAAAGATAGGGTTCCAGAAATCATATCCTCATCGGACATATAATTGGCAATACAGGCAGATAGTAAAAAGATGGCTGCACATTGTTCGCTTTTTAATTTATGAATATGGTGAGGTTTAACATCCAATTTTTTGTAGAGTTCCATAAATTCACAGTCATTATCCTTAGGAACTAATTCCCTATATACATGGACAAAGAATTGGTGAAGTTCCATAAGTTGTTCCTTATGCATTTTATCACGTGAATTTAATAAATTTTAAAAATTAGGTTATATTATACTAAGAGGGATTAATTATTAAATAATAAATAAAAGATATTTATATAGATCCTCCAAGTACTATGAAATGATTACTATATAAAATAAATATACTTTATATAATTTTTCACAATATGATTAATTAGATAAATTTTTTTATTCCCATATATGATTTTTTTTAAATAAAATTATATTTAAAAAAATAAAAAATAATTAAAAATTATTAATAAAATATCTAAGATTTTAAAAATATTTAAAGAAGCAAATAATAAAAAGTAGAAATCTTTTCATTGTCTTATTATGCCTTTAAGAACTGAATAAGTAGGTAATTCTTTACAGGAGATATATGAACTTATTTTAAGGTAAAGTAGAGATATATTTAATGAAAAATTCTCTTTATTAATATTTTATTCTTTTTAAGTATTTTATTATAAATATTTATGTTGGTAGATTATAGTTGATTTTATGGGTTTGATCACAATTCTATTATTTTATATTAATTTCATTATTTTATATATCCCTATTTTATAATATTTTATTTAACTTTTATTTGGAGGGATCTCTATGGATATAATAGGAATATTAAAGGATTATCCCCTATGCCACAGATGTTTTGGAAGATTATATGGAAAATTACTCCATGCCTCGAATTATGAAAGGGGAAAATCCATAAAAATGGCAAAGGCCATGGAATTGGAATCAAAATTATATTCTTTAATGGAAAAGTATGATGATGGTAATAATGAGGAGATAGTTAAAGATAATGATACTAATCACAATTCAGATGCATACAACAACAATAAAGAAAATCATATAGATGAACTACTGCTAAAGATAAAAGAGGATTTATATTACATACGTAGAAGTGGGTTATTGGAAATAAAGGGAATAAGTGAAGAGGAATGCCCCATAAATGAAAACATGGAAAAGAACTGCCCCTGGTGTAGATCCATATTCAATGAGAAAAATTTAAAGGATATATTGGAGAGGGCTTTAGATTTATTAAAGGATTATCAATATGATACTTTCTTAGTTGGAACTACACTTCCCAAGGATATAAAAAAACTTGAGGAAGAGATAAAAACCCCTCACATGGAGAGTATAAGGCAGGAATTTAACAGGGTTATGGGCAGATTATTAGTTGAAAACACAGGTAAAATTGTAGATAAACAAAATCCAGACATTGTTATTAAGATAAACCCCTACAACAAAAAAATAGAATTACAGGTAAATTCCATATTTATAAAAGGGAGATATAGAAAATTAATAAGGGGCATACCTCAAACAAAATGGCCCTGTAATTACTGTAGAGGTAAGGGATGTGAAAGATGCAACTACACTGGAAAGAGATACAATACCTCTGTGGAGGAGATAATAGCAGAACCCTTTATGGAGGTTTTCAAAGGAAAGGATGAGTCCTTCCATGGTGCAGGTCGGGAGGATATTGATGTTAGAATGCTTGGAAGGGGTAGGCCCTTTGTCCTTCAAATAAAGGAACCAAAAGTAAGAAAAGCAAATTTAAAGGAGATCAAGGAAAAAATAAATAGAAGTGGAAGTGTTGAGGTGTTAAATTTAGAATATGGTAATAAAGGGGATGTAGTATTTTTTAAAAATGAACCCCATAGAAAAACCTATTTAGCAGTTGTGGAGTGTGAAGAGGAATTATCTGATGAAGAACTTTCAAAGGTTGTAGAGAACCTGGAGAACTCAACTATACATCAAAGAACCCCCCTTCGTGTATCCCATAGAAGAGCAGATTTAATAAGGGTACGTAGGGTATATGATGTAGAGGTTAATAGAATAGATGCCAAAACCTTTGAACTTAAAATCCATTGTGATGGGGGCCTCTATATAAAAGAACTTATAAGTGGGGATGAAAATAGAACTTTACCCTCTGTTTCAGAGATATTAAATAAAAAATGTAAATGTAAAACATTGGATGTATTGGAAGTCCATGATGAAGACGTGTAGGTATTTTAAATAAAAAAATAATAAAAGTAAAATTTTATTTTTAAAAAATTATTATTTAAGAATAAACAAATAAATAGGAAAAGGAGTTTAAAAAGAAATTTACATATAAAACATCTAAGAAGAAGGAATAAAAAGATAGTAATAAATAAAAGGATATGGAGGTCCTTAAAAAACTTTACTTATAGGACATCACTATAGAGTAAGGAGTATTAAAAAGTAGCAGATCTAATAGGAGTTATAAAACCATAGATTATTACGCCTAAAAAGATGGAAAAAGGATTTATGGAAATTTATTAAAATTAGAATAAGAAATAAAATGGTATAGAAAATTAAAAAAAGAATAAATCTCAAGATTATTATATTCAAGCAGATAACACCTTAAACTTATAATTTATAAGGATATGAATAATTAAGTAAAATAATAAAAGGGATAAATAGGGAAGTACTTTAAGGCTCTATCTTAGCCAATATGTACTTGTAATATATCTTTTAGGAAGATTATCCTTTCTTTAGTCCTTAGGAGTATATATAGTAAGAATAGAATTTCTACTTTTTATAGATTCACTTCTTTTTAAGTATTTTAAAATCTTCTTAGGATTTTTTGTTATTTTTATTTTTATTTTAATTATTCTTTTTTTATTATTTTATAGATGTTCCCAATGAGAATCAGATTTATTTATTTAAGTATAAGTTTTTATTTATGAATATAATTTTTTAAGTTATTTTTAATTTTTTAATAATTATTTTTTATTTTTTGTATAAATGGTTTGTTAGGACTAATATACCTAAAAAGAAGTAAATATATAAAATATTCTCCTTAATCCTTCCAAGCACTGGGAGAGCAGACAGAATCCTTTGATAGGATAAATTATTAACTTTATCAGGCTAAGATAGAGACTTTATCTTTTTTATTATTTTTTTATTTTATTATGTGTTTTACTATAATATATTATTTATTTTTTGTCATGGCCAATATAGCAACCAATCCAATAATAAATCCACTTAAAGAAGCAAGGATGTAGAAATAAATAGATTTTGTACTAACAACAACATCCCTATATACAACATACTCTCCACCATAACCCCTTACCTTTACTACTATGTCTGGAGTACTCACATTCAATACCTTAGAGTAGTTGTTTATATACTCTTTATATATTGTACTTTCACTAATGGATTTTTTCCCATACTTTGATGCCACTATCCCCTCCTTAAAATTCCACATATAGTACTTAAGTTCTGCGTCCTTTAAGAGTTTATCCCTATAGAGAGGGTAATACACTATGTTCCATTTTATATCACAGGATTTAGTAATAGTTATTGGAATTAATAAGTTTTTAGTCTCATTAGGCCTTAACTCCACATGGTACTGTAATTTTAAGGGATGATAATTGTTGTAGTAATCTACAAAGTTGATATATCCCATTACTCCATACTCAAATGGATTTTTTAAAGAGAGGTTTAGATAAACAGTATGGTTTTTAGAGTTATTAAGGAAAATAGTCTCATTGCTTAGTGAATAGGATTCAATGGGCGATACATCCATTATGGGAAGCATGAACTCTATCTTATCACTTTTGTTTAAACTGTCCCACACTGTACAGGATACCATATACACAGAGTAGTTGGAGTATATGTGGATAGGATCCTTCAACGTTGAATTTTTCCCATCTCCAAAGTCCCAGAGATATCTCAATGTCTCATTATCTGCATCATAACCTAAGGCTTGAAAATAAACCTTTTTACTGTCCTCTATAGAGAGAACTACTTTTAACCTTGGAGGTGTGTTTTTCTTTCTCTCTATTATATTTACCGTGAGATTTTTAAAGGGTAGTGATACCCCTGTATTGTTTTCGTATATGGATAGATTCCCTAAGTAAATAAGGGAGGAGATATTTTCATTGGTCTTAGGAGATAGGGTAAATTTTAAAATACTATATGTTCCGTTGGTTCCATTTTTAAGTGAGATATTAAAGTACAGATGACTATTATTGTAGGTAATATTGGAGTAGTTTGTTCTACTGTATATCTTAGAGTACTTAGGCACTTCATAACCTAAAACATTAAAGAGGGAGTTGTTTATAAAAATATATCCAGAGAAATTCGTTAAGTTATTTTCAACGTTATATACTTTTAACTTTATTTCCTTTGAATAACCTAAGGATATGTTAGTTTCCTCACTGTACCCATCTACATAGAAGATTAAACCACTGTACTCTGCAGTGATGTTTTTTTTCTCAATATCCTCTTTAATGGATATATTTTCCACTAAATCTCCATTTACCGTTAGATTGATGGTTATGTTATATGTGGAACTGTTTATCAACAATGGTATCTTTAAGAAATTAAATAATGTTTCATTTTCATACTTCTTAGAGGGAACTGCAAAGAATGAGAAGGTATTATTCTCTATAGAGTAACTGTAATTTCTAAACATATCTACATCGAGAGGTACAGGTACCCCTACCAGGGATACATTACTGAAGACCATCCTTCCAGATATATTCTTTACAGGTGTTTCTGCTACAATTAGAGATAAAATACCATCTATTTTACTGTTTATCTTGAAATTTTTTAGTGTTAAATACCCTACAGTGTTATTCAGGGATTTTACTGTAACTGTTGTAGAATAAACTGACACATTTCTATAGGCATACCCATCCTCATTGGCTATTACTGTATCCCTATCCCTCAAGGTTATATTTGTCTCTCCAGGATTTAATGCCTTAAAGGAGATAGTGGCTAAGGTGAAGTTATTGTAGGGTG
>JAHEQB010000008.1 GCA_019561555.1 Methanothermococcus sp. SCGC AD-155-C09 | reverse complement strand
TAAGGCAATTACATCCCCAATATTGTCATTGAAATTAACAACTATTATTTTTTCATTATGGATTCCACATATATCATAAAACTCACCAAATGATTTATAATTTTTATTTATTCTTATTATAATCTTTATAGTTTTGGGTTCTTTACTTATTGTATATGGATGAAAAAAAATAAAATTCTCTTTCCTTTTTACTTTTTACATTCCTCACATGAAAATCTGTAGTGTGATTTATTACTGTTCCATTTCCATTTACCAAAAGTTTTATAAGAAGGTTTACAGATATTATGAGTATAGAAGTATTATAATTTTATATATTATCCTAAATTAGTAAAGTAAAATGTGAATTTTGTACGTGCTAAANCACACGAAAGTGTAGGGGTAAACTGAAAATAAAAAATGCTAATGATAAAAGGTGATATTATTAAACACATAACAATAAGAGTAGCCTGGCATGATAACAAATGGAATGGAAAAATCTGCAAGAATCCTTCTGGGAATGTTTATTGTATTGATAATTACTCTCTTTTATCTTCCAGAATCCAAAGGAGAAGAAATATTGAGATTGAAGAGAAATTTAAGGAAATGTCAATATCAGAAGTAAAAAACAATACAGGTTATGTACCACCCTGTTATTGGTGCATAAATATACTTGGAAAAGAAAAATATGTTATAGAGGATATTCATCCATTTGGAGATACTGGGAATGAATTTAGCGTTATTCCACCACTTAAAGAAATAATGAAACCTTTTTCAGCATTTACATGGAATTTTAAGTTATCGTTTACTGCCCCGGGGGCCTATACATATCCCCCAGATTTAGAGGATAGAGTTAATAAATATATAAAAAATATTAAACCATCGAAATCTATAGTTTTCCTCTATGCAAATTATAGCAACCCCATTGCTGGAGATGAGAGAAAGTATTTGATATTAGGGGCGGGATTGGTAAGGGAAGAAATAGAGTTCCCGAAGGAGTACAATATTCCAGAAAAGTTATATGAGAACATAAATAGAAAAATGCCCATTTTTCCTAAGATTGCATGGCAGTTACAAGTTCCTCTTGATCCTGAACTAACATTTATACTTCCATACCATGAATATCTACAATTTANGGAGAGAAAAGACAATATTAAAAGAGAAGAAAAGGAAAAATGGTTAGAGGACATAGTTGTAAAGGTGGATGATTCTACCATTATACCTCATTTTAAGTATGTTTCAATGCATCTACCTCACGATAAAACCCTCTATCTGTTATATAAATTGAAAAAATCAATAAGTAATCTAAAGGAGCATGGGGTTATTCCTATCCAACAGATTGAAGATTATGAGAAAAAGATAGATAAATTACTAAAAATTGCCTGGGAAGAACGGGGACAGTACCCAGGCTTTGAGAATCTAATTGCAATTAAACTTGAAAGTGAGTTTAGAAATGATGAAATTGAGGAAATAATTGAAAAATTAAATAGATTTATTGTTAAAGAATTTGGATCAGTAGATGAGTTTTTAAGTGACAGTAAAAATATACTTACTCTAAAATGTGAAGATCCAGAGGTAGAATGTGCCCTTGATATAATAAAATTACAATTTGAAGTTTTTACTTTCTTATCTCGTTTTGATTTCTCAAAAAAACAGTTTAAAAATATAATAGATTTCATCAGTAGGAAAGGATTTGATAATTTCAAAGTTAATCCATATTCCATATTAGAGGAGTATTCTTACGATGTTAAAGATGATGATTGGGATATAGATAACAACGATTACGGTATTTCTATTTATCACTTAGACATTGCACTAATTCCTGATATGAAGTATGTAAATTGGAAGAGGTTATATCGAGCTAAGNCACTGGAGAGAATCCGTGCTCTGATAACTTTGATTCTTAAAAATACTGCTCAAAATAATGGCCATACATATCTTTCAAGGGATGAAATTATAGAAAAAATTAAGGACTATCCTTTGTATTACATTCTACAAGATTTTGAAATTGATCAGTTATTATTAAGTGAATACGAGAGCAATCCAAGGTTTACAGAACAATTCAATATTCCCTCTATTGATGGTCAAGTAATTTATCAGTTAAGATCTCTGGAAAAAATAGACGAAATAATCAAAGAATTTATTAAAAAAGTTAAGGATGATGAACATTCCATTGATAAAAGTATTGTGGATACTTTGGTGAGTAAAGATATTGGGAAATTTAAAGATAAACTTAGAGATGATAATGTTCTTAGGTATTTTATAAAGGAGAGAACAGAACTTTATAATAAGATACTCCGTAATAAATTAGTTGTTATAAGTGGTAAAGCAGGAAGTGGAAAAACTTCTGCAATCCTTAACCTAATTGAGGTATTTAAAAATCAAGGGAAAACTCCTATTTTCATTTTTACACCCACAGGTAAGGCAAATTTAGTGATCNGAAAACGTCTAAGAGAGTTGGGATTGGACTATTCAAATAATAAAAATAAAAACAATATTAAAATTTCAACGATTCATAGGTTTATATATGGGGAATTATCTGAAAGAACCAAGGGATTGTCAAGGGAACGTAGGGATGAGATATCCAATATTGTAGATGTTGCATCAAAGATCTTTGAAGGTCAATATGAACTTATAAATGAATTTAATAAATTGGCTAGAAACTGGCAGTTTAATCCAAAAGTTGTTATAATTGATGAAAGTTCAATGGTGGATGAGATTCTCCTCTCCCTTTTATTTAGTCTGATAAATCCCTCTACACTTCAGCACTTGATAATAATAGGGGATGATAAACAACTTCCGCCCATAGGCATAGGTAGGCCCTTTATTGATCTTATATATTACCTTAAAAATCAGAACCTTGAAGATAAGTACTGCCATCTTACTACAAACTTAAGATTTCCTTTCGATAATAATAGACGTGCCAAAATAGGGGTATTGGCCGAATTATTTAGAGGTGACAGAGAACCTTTGTTAGAGGACATACATGAGATAACAAAATCAGCAGATGATACACTGGAGATAAGTTACTTCAGAGATGCAGAGGATTTGAAAAATAATCTAAAAGAGATTGTCTTTGAGATAGATGGGCAAAATCAAAAAAATGATAATGAAAGTTTAAGGAAGATGTTTAAATATATTTTTGAACCTAATGGGAACTTTAATTACGATAATCTCGAAAAAATCCAAATAATAACACCAAAAAGAGTAGGAAAGTTTGGAAGTATTGTATTAAATAGAGAAATAGTTCTTGAAGGGCGAAGTAGAATTCCAGCAGGCACTAAGATAATTTGCGAAGAGAATCAGTATTGGTTACTGAATGGAAAGAGGATCCTTGCCTTGGCCAATGGTTCCATAGGCTACTTAACTGGGAACGGATACATAAAATTTGCAGATATTGATGAATTATACAATACATACCCTCAAGCAAAGGATATTATAGGTAAGAAGTTGAATGAAATAAAATCAGAATTATTAAATAAAAAAGAGGCTACTGATATATCATATACTCCCGCATATGCTATTACAGTTCATAAATCTCAGGGAAGTGATTTTGATTATATCGTCTTTATTTTATCTGAGAGATCATCGTTTATAACCCGTGAATTATTATATACTGGCTTCACCAGGGCAAAGAAGAAAATGTATCTTTTGGTGCATGAGGATTTAAAAGATGAATTATATGATTTATTCAGAAATACCCATATCAACTCACAAATTGAATCAATTCATACACTTTTGTTTGGCCATAAACAAAGCCCATTTAAACCTTACTTAGTAAGATTGAAGGATGGCGACAAAATTGCAGTTAGATCCAAAATAGAATACATAATTGCAAAGACTTTGGATTCATTTGGAATAAAATTTATTTATGAACCTGAGGACTTTGCAGAATATCATATAAAACCTGATTTCAAGATTTTCTTAGAAAATGGCGAATTTTATTGGGAACATTTGGGACTATTAAATAACGATTGGTATAAAAATAGATGGTTTAAAAAATATAAAATCTATGAAGATATAGGTATTGATCATCTTATAACTACCAGTGAGGGAGAAGGGTCAAAAGATATTGAATTACAAATTCAGAATATAATTGAAGATCTAAGGAATAATAATCTAAAAGTAACGGAAGGGAGTTATTCAAAACACCATTATGTACTTTAAATTATAATCTTGAACAAAATTTATACTAAACCCTATTTCACTACATTATACTATAAAAAAATAATAATTATAAAAATTAAAAAAATAAAATAATAAATATAACAATAAAATATAGTTAAATATATAATACTTTAAACTATAATTTATAACATAAAATAATAAGGGATAAATTAGTAAATAGGATTAAATAGGATGATTTTTTCTATTATTTATATTTTTTAATTTTTAAAATTTTTATTTTAATTTTATAATATTTTTATTATATTTTATCAGTTTTTTATTTATTATAATTTTTTGTTTATAAATTATAAATTAACTTTTTCGCTCAAATACTTAACTTTGCCAAAACTTTGTATTTATCTAAGTTAGTAAAATTATATTAAAAATAAAAACAGAAGGAATATTATGGGTATTAAATATTTAGGATTTGAAGAGTTCAGAAGGAGAGTTGAAAATTTTAGAAGTATCGTAGAAAATTATGCTCCTACTCAGGAGTTTAATATAGGTTCAGAGGAGGAGAAATTCTTAGAGGAGAACCCTCTGGCACCGATTATAGCCACCGTTTGTAATGAGCAAATCCCCGCCGAATATGCCTGGGAATTCCCATACTGGTTAAAGGAGCAACTTAATGAAAAAAAGTTCTCTGCAGAGACCATCTATCAATTGAGAGAGAAGAGAATAAAGGAACTACTCAAGCATTATCTGGAAGATAAGTGGCCATTATATATGGGGAAGGAAGATCGTAGAAAATACTTAGAGAAGATCTCATACTGTATAATTAAAACCTGTGAAATCATAAAGGATAGATACAATAATAATCCCGATAATATGTTCAAAAGGGGAGAATATATAGCACCAGAAATTTACTTCATCCTTAGGGTATTATCAGGTATTGGACATAAAAAGGCTTCGATGATAATAAAGGATTTTGTAAAAGGTGAGGGGGCATGGTACAGAGGATTAAAGAATAGATTAAGTAATCAAGGGATAAACCTTAAGGTTGAAGGAAAGAATCTATGTGATATCCCCATAGATGTCCAAATTGTTAAAGTTTATGGTAGGATGATGGGCGAATTTAAGAAAACTCCTTCTAGAAAGAAGTTCTCGGAATATTGGTCAGATATTCAAAATTTCGCTAAACTAGTATTTCCAGAATTTCCTGGGAAAATAGATGACATATTGTGGGATGTAGGAAGGTATTATTGTAAGGAATACTATCCTAAATGTGAGAAATGTCCCTTAAGTGATGTGCCATGTGAGTATGCAAGGGAGAGAGGGCAGTTATAACAATATTTAGGATATTGTAAATTTAAGTACTACATTCCATCCTTACACACCTTATAAGATCATAATTTTTTTAAAATAATAAATTATATTATTTTTATATTTTCTTATTTTTTAATTAGTTTTTTATCATTTTATATTATATTATAGTCAAGAACATAATTCTCTGAACTCATCGTCTAAGAATCTATACTAATTACTTGCGAATGATATAAATCATATAATTTTTTGGAAGTTCTAATAACTATAGTTCAAAGTATTATGTTCCACACTATAATTTTATATTATAGGGTCTTCTTTACATCCTCATCCAAATAACTTCTAAATGCCCTTCTTTTATACTAAATCTAGATTCAAATACCTTTCTCATCAAAGGAACGGAAGGAAAACGCTTATCTCCAACAGATACAAAATCATGACAGTGTAATCACGTCAAAATAAAAATCTCTCTCGCTAATTTAATTTATTTAATAAACTCTCCATCCTACCATTCCGATAGTTTCTGAATAATCTTCTTTTCCCTAAACCCATTTTAAATATCATTCCTATTAATAAAATAGAAATAGAGCACCCATTAACAGGTTCGAAATCATAACAGTGTAATTGCTTTAAATTAAAGATTCTTTTCCTAATTTAATCACATCCTCTATTCTCCTAATCTCTTAATATTTTGCTTTAAACCTTCAAAAATCTCTTTAAAGTTTTTATACTTCTTTTTCTCCCTTTCAAAGGTTTTTAGAGTGGAAAATTTTAAAGGATAATTACTATCTTCTTAAGTTTTTAATTTAAAATTCTTCTTTGAAATTATCAAAGGGACGATACCGTATCTCATCCCAATTAAATAGTTTTTATAGGAGAAAAATCCTCTATCCATGAGTATTGTATCTCCATACTTTATAACTTCTTTTTCTTAAGCATTTAAGAATTAAGGGTAAATTTTACTTTCATGGATATTTGATGGATATACATAAGAAAAAGGCGTTAAAGTCTTATGGTCAATTAGAATCATCATTTTCATACCTAAAAAGAATCCTTTTGTTATAATCCCATTCATTGTAGGGTTTATTCTTCAAATTTTTCTTTTTTTTGAAAGGATTTAAATCCCTTATATCTGTACAGTCCAATATAACTAGAGGCATTCTTTCTCTTTCTTTTCGAATTAACATTAATAAGTAAAAAACAAAGTTTGTAAATTTTCTGCTTCGAATCCCATAAAATTATAGAAGATTTTAATTTAACTTCGTTTTAATCCCTAAAAATTTTTAATCCATAGCGTTTATTTATCTCATTAACTACATAAAATATTTCTAATAAAAAACATTGTTAAAATAACTACCTTTAAAATATCTATGACTTTATTTACCATGTTATCTTATTCCTAGATAAGCTTTCTTTACATCTCTTGTTATATTTTTTATTATTTCCTATTTTATTATTTTTATATTATATTTTAATTTTTATTAGTTTTTATTTTATTGTAAATATTTAACCCATGTTGGGCATTACTATTTTAAGTGAATTATCGAATTCCTTGATTTTACAAATATCCCCATATAACATCTTTAAAACATCCTCAGTTAAAACATCATTTGGATCTCCATTGGCAATAATCCTTTTATTATGTAGTATAATTACCCTATCACAGAACCATAACATATGATTGGGATCATGAACACTCACAATGATGGACATTCCCTCCTTAGTGAGTTTTCTTAGAGTGCCCCATATTATCATCTGATTTTTAAAATCCAATGCTGAAGTTGGCTCATCTAAAACCATTGCCTTTGTTTCCTGTATCAATGCCCTTGCCAACAGTGCAAGTTGCCTCTGCCCTCCACTTAATTCTGTATAGGGCCTATCTGCAAGATGAGATATTCCAATGGTTTCCATGGCTTCCAAAGTTTTTTCCATATCCTCTTTTTTTGGTCCAAATATTCCTCCTAAATGGGGAGTTCTTCCCATCAATACAATTTCTTTAAGTAAATAGGGAAATGGAGGTTTATGTTCCTGAGGTACATAGGCTATCAACTTTGCAATATCCTCTATAGGCATTTTTGTTATATCCTTACCTTCAATGTATATATCCCCCCTCTTAGGTTTTAAGAATCCTATAATACACTTAAACAGTGTAGATTTTCCAGCTCCATTGGGCCCAAATATGGCACATAATTCCCCCTTTTTTACTTTAAAGGAGATTTCTTCCAATACATTTCCCCTATTATCATAACCAAAATAAATATTTTGGACCTCTATCATGATTAGTCCCCTCCAAAAAATTGGGTTTTCTTTGACCTTAATAAATAAATCAAATATGGAGCCCCAAGAATAGAGGTTACAATTCCCAGTGGCACCTCTCCAGTGGTTATGGTTCTTGCAATGGTATCACATAAAATTAAGAAAATACCCCCCATAATGGCAGAGAGGGGTAAAAGAAACCTATGGTCCGGCCCAACAATAAGGCGAGATGCATGAGGGATCATTAATCCAACCCATCCTATAATCCCTGCCACTGAGACTGATATTGAGGTTATAAATGTGGCTATAATAATTAATATAATCTTTAGTCTCTCACTATTTATCCCAAGGGATTTTGCCTCCTCATCCCCCAGAGAGAGTATATTCAATTTCCAAGAATATCCCATAAGTAAAATTATTCCTAAGGGTATAAGAAATACAACAGTATAAAATTGAGTCCATCCAATATGGTGAAGACCTCCCATTAACCAAAATACAATAGCCTTTAACTGAGCCACACTGGCCATGTATTGGAATATGGAGACTAATGCATTGAATAGAGACCCTAAAATCACACCTGCAAGTAGTAAAGTTACTAAGGGTGTTTTTCCACGTACCTTTGCCAAAGAGTATGCAAAAAATACTGCCACCATTCCAAATATGAAGGCTGAGATCTGTACTGAATAGGGAACAGGATATATAATAGATAATGCTGCTCCAAATGCTGCCCCTGAAGAAACTCCCAATATAAAGGGACTAACCAATGGGTTTCTAAATACTCCCTGATATGTGGCTCCTGAGGTAGCAAGTGCCATGCCTATGAGCATACCAGTCAATATCCTAGGTATTCGTATATCCCAAACTATGGTACTATAAATTTCATTGGAGGCCCCTCCATTCCCTAAGATATGATATATAATAGCATTGAATACCTCAAATAAGGGAATAGTATATACCCCCACACATATAGAAAAAATTACGGTGAAAAATAGAAGAATTCCTGCAAAAACTATTGTAAGAATCTTATTTCTGTAGTTAAAATCAATTTTTTCCATCAATATCACCAAAAATTAAAAAAATAAAAAAATTAATGGGTTTCGCCGATAGCCCTCTGTGCCTTCACTGCCTCCTTAACTTCCTCGTCGCTCATTCCATATATGTCCCTATAGAGTTTGATTTCCTCCTCATCAGGATCTATGTCAGCAAACTTCTCTGGATATAATGTTTTAGCCTCCCTAAGTAGTCCTATTGGGCACTCTATGGAGGGCCACCATTCTGTTATTCCTAAACTTCCAACCTTCCCCTCCTTTATTGCCTTAGCATTCTGTACTAACTTCCAATTTATGAAATTATTCTTTCCAGTGCATATATCCTCTGGACTTATGTATCCCCCGTGCCCAAGTGCTATTATGACATCTGGGTTCAACCTTAAAATTTCCTCTGGAGAGGTTTTAATCCATCTACCACTTTCAAGAATGTTCTTCCCATGTACTATCTCCTCTAAGAAGTAGGATTGTATAGTCTGAGTACCTAACATATAATCAGGAGTTCCATAGAGTAGAACCCTTGGCCTTTCATCCTCTGGAATATCCTTTGTTCTATTTCTAATTAATTGCACATAACCATCTAGATAGTCTATTAAGTCCTTGGCCTCTTTTTCTTTGTTAAATATCTTTCCCATTATCTCTATTTCTTGCCACATGGTGTTTATATTTGGATTATCGTAAGATGTTGGATGTAAAAGTAATACTACAGGGATTCCCATTTCATTTAATCTATCTATGATCTTTTGATAGTCCTCATCATCCTCCTTGCTAGTTGTGTATGCCCTTATTATTACAACATCTGGATTCTTTGCTGCGATAGCCTCGTAGTTCAATCCCTCCCATGTACGTCCTACGCCTGTGATATTATCTATCCTTGGACATATAACCTTTAGGAATGCATTTTTCTTCTGGGAGCTATCAACCCCAACTATTTTGTCGTCAATATCCCAAATTTTCATTATCTCTAAATATGCTCCAGTGAAATCAAGTAAAAGTACTCTATTTACATCTTTTTTAATTTTAACTTCTCTATCCCACATATCCTTGACAGTTATGTATTCGTTATTTTCTTTTGTACTAACTTTATCTTCAGTAGATGCAGTATTTTCAGTAGTTTGAGTATTTTTATTAGTTACAGTATTTCCAGTAGTTTGAGTATTTATATTTTCATTACTTTCAACGCTTTTTGATGTGCAGCCACTTAATGATACTGTAATTATCAGAGCACTGCACAATAATAATGAAACTAATTTTTTTAGATTCAAAGTATCACCTTTAATAATTTTATAGGTTTTATTTTAATACTATATTATGAAATATTTATTATAATGTAATATTCATATATATATATAATTTTCTATTTGATTCTGCACTATACTATCGAGTAATCACAAATTAAAGACAGAAAAACAGTCTATTGTTATAAATATTGTTAAATTATAGTCCTAAAAAAATATATTAACCTATAAAATAATAAAAAAACAAAAATAATATAAAAAAATTAAAAATAAAATTAATATAACTTAAGTCCTAAGATATAGGGAAAAACTAAATATTTAAAGAAATAAAGAAAAATAAATACTTAAAAAGTAGAAATTCCATACTTCTATCTTCCCCCATATCCCTAAGCACTGGATGTGCAGAGGAAGTCTTTTAAGTATAGGATTACTATACTGTAATAAGTTTAGAATATTTTATGTGCCTGACTATAATTTAANAAGATTAAAAATTAAAAAAATAATAAAAAGAATAAAAAAATAAATAATAATCTAATTTTAAAATATTAAAAAATAACAAATTATTAAAAANAGTAAAAATTTAAATTATAAAATAAAAAGATTTTAAAATACCTAAGAAAGAGTAAAAAAATAAAAATTAAGATTATAGTAAGTTCTTTATATTTTAAGATTTAGATTATTTNATTATTTTTTTAGATAATTTAATTTTATAATATTTTATTATTTTTTATTTTTTAAATTAAGTTAAGAACATATCATTAACTTATTTCTAAGAGCCTTAGAATACCTATAAGAATTTAAAAATATATATTTAAAAATCTTAAAATTTATTATATTTTAATTTTTATTTTATAATTATTATTTTTTTTACGAAATCCTGATGAAAATTAGGTTTTTGTTTCAATATAAAAAATAATTTTTTAAGAAATAAATTTTATATTATTTTTATATTTTCTTATTTTTTAATTATAGTTTTTTATCATTTTATATTATAGTCAAAAACATAATTTCTTAAACCATGTAATATAAAATATAAAAAAATTAAAAATAAATAATGAAAATAATAATAAAATTAATAAATCATAACATAATAAAAGAAAAAAAATAAAAATATTTAAAAAAGAATAAAGAAAAATAGAATATTTAAAAATATAAGAAAAGAAAGTAAGTAATTAATATATACTATTTAAAGAGATAAAGAAAAATAATACCTAAAAATTAGTGGAAATCCTAATGCCACTATTCTCCCTCTCCCTACACTCCTAAGCACTGAAAGTGCAAGTAAAACTTTTAAGTAGGGGATCACTATATTATAATAAGTTTAAAATATTATGTGTTTTACTATAATTTTTTTAGGTTATATTTTTATTTTTTATTTTTTTAGTGTATTTTAATATATATTTGAAATCTTATTATATTGTTTTAATATTTATTATTTTTTTATTTTTTAAATTATTTTTAATTTTTTTATATTTATTTTGTTTTTTATAGATTTTAGTTGATGTTTTTTTAGGATTATTAAGACTATAAGTTTAAGATATTATGTGCTTAACTATAATTATATTTTATTTTTATTTTTTATTAATAATTCTTGTAGGATAATAACTTTATTTTTATTAAGATTCATTAGTAGAAATTAAAGTATTTTATATCTTTAGTATAAATAATTTTTTTCTTAAAACCAAATAATTATTTTTATTTTTTATTTTAATATCTCTTATATTGCATTATAAATCTTTAAAAACTACAATAGAATCCTATTAAATCTTATCTGGTAATAATACCAACTAATTTGCTGTTTTCAATAAACTGGTAACTCTTAATATTGTTTTCTACCATTATCTTGGTAGTATCTCTCCATCCACAGAAAAAATTATATGTGGGATTGTATATACATTTATTATGGAAGATATTATAAATTTCATAATATCTTTCCAAAATAAAGTATGAAATAAATATATAATGGATTAGGTGTAATCAGAAGAATAGGATTAAAAGAAGGAGGTAAAATATGGATGAGAAAAAATACAAAGAACTCTTAGAAGAAATTAAGGGATTGAGACATGAAATATCTCGGTTGACGAGGAGATTGGAGTTATATGAGCATCTTTTCCGAAGATATGGCTTCCCTCCTTTTCCGCCCTTGGATAATAAGGAATCTGAAATTAGGCTAAAAAACTGGAGGGATTATATAAAAGGTACTAGTATTGAAAAAGAGATAGAGTATATTAAAGAAACTTTCAAAGAATACAAAATAACTCCTCAAGATGCAACACTTTTTTATAGATAAAACTTGCAGATATGACAAGTTATTTGGCATCCAAAAGTCTGTTAGGATCTTGTGAATGTAGAAGACAATTGCAATTATTTGTTAAAGATAATACTGTTTATCTTACATGTTCAAAGTGTGGAAGATGGCTTTGGCAAGGGTTGAAGCATGAAAGATAAATATTGCAAAGTGGAATGGTGGATAAATCAGATAGAAGATAAATGTAAAACAATACAGAAAGAATCTGAAGAATATAAAAAGTCTAATCGTGAGTTTATGAAATGGTCGCTTATTTCGTTTTTTACTTTTGTTTTAGGAATTATTATTGGACTATGTGATTTATTTGTTTTTGTTTTAGGGATTGATATTGGACTACGTACAGACTTAAATGCAGTAAATATTATCAAAAGTATAGGCGAAAGTTGTGAAACAACTTTATTGTTTATTGCCACTATATTAGCTGGTTTCGCGATTAATGAATACAGAAATAGATCTAATATACTTAAAAATGCAAGTTCATTGAGACCAGAAATTTTTGAGGAAATGATCCAAGAAATGGGGAAAAAAGGCATATTGCAACAATCACAAGTTGATAAATGTATCTCCTATATTCAAAATGGTGAATCTCAAATGCGTAAAAGTGGAAATGAAGGACTTTCTTATTTAAAGGATGTAATTAATAATGTTATCAATAAAATATGTTCATAAATATAAAAAATTTTTTATTTTTAATTAATATTTTATTTTAATTATTTTTTTTATTATTCTTCATTTTTTCTTCCTTTAATAACTTAGAAAGATTTATAGAGAGAATACTTGCAATTTTCTTTAATTGTTTTTCAGGGATATTTACTGGCTTGTCAAACATCTTGGATAAATCTACCTCGATATACTCCTCTCCAACATGTCTTGGATGAATAGGAGATATTTCATTGAATATGGAAAATACAGGACAGAAATCATGGCAATATAAACAGTATATACAACCTATTGGATCTATCTTAGGTATGGCATTTTTTACATAATTATCAGTTAATTTAACCGGCTCTATTCTTTTCATTTTTATGCATCCTGTTGGACAGGCATTGGCACATCCTGAACATCCAATACAGATGTCCTCAAAAACACTCCTTGGAAGTTTTACGCCAGAGATTATTTTATTTCTCATTTCCTTTGAGGTATAACTATCAGTTCCAAAGACTATCCTCTCAAGATTTTTATAAAATCCTGAAATAAATATTCTGGCAAGATTTTTAAAGGAAGGATCCTCCATACTATTAACACCTTTAATATTATTCCTTTCTTAACTACTATTCCCTTTCAACCCAGGTTCTATAGATTGTAATGGCATGGGCAGGGCATATATTTGCACATGCTGAACAGTACTCGCAGTTTTCCCATTGAATCTCTCCCATGTCTATGGCATCCACAGGGCATATTCTATTGCATAACCCACACTTAACGCAGAAGTCAAAATCTGTTCTAATAAAGGAATTTTCCCTATCCACAACCCTTTTATATCCTGTAGTATTTGGAATAACATCCCTTGGGCAGTGAATAGCACAATTCTCACACATTATGCAATTTTCGTTGAATAGGATCTCTCCAATGGAATTATCTTCATTTTTATTATTTTTATTATCTCTCTTAATTTTTAAAATTTTTACAGTAATGGCATCCACTGGACATACATTTGAACAGGTACCACAGAATATACAATTTTTATCTTTAATACTCTGGAATTTTTCAATTTCCTTTATGGATATGGCATTTTCTGGGCAACTTTCCATACATATTCCACATAATACACAACCGCCATCTACCTTCTCTCCCCTTTTAACCCTAACCCCTTGAGGACATACTTTTACACATGTACCACACATATTACAGAGATTTGGATCATAGAGNATTCTATTATCTTTGATTTGTAGAGCCCCCTTGGGACATTTATCAGCACATAACCCACAATTTATACAGTATCTCAATGGGATGATTTCTCTATCTTCCTTAACCTTGGATACCTTAAAATTCTCTATTTTCAATACATCCTTTGGACATTTATCAATACAATTTCCACATAATACGCATTTTGTGTCATCAACATTACCATTAATAATGGCATCCACAGGGCAGGCCTCTCCACATAGATTACACTTAGTGCAGCCATCTACCTCATGTTTTTCTAAGATAGTATTTCTTGGACATAGGTATATACATTTTCCACAATCCCTACATAGATCCCTATTTATATTTATTGAAACCCTAACCTCTAAGGTTCTATTGGGTATTGATTCCTCTTCCCTTTTTTCTTGAAGGGATAATGATCCTTTTTTTTCCTTATTTTTATTAAATATTTGAAGGTACCTATCTGCAAGTGCCCTATTTTTTTTATCCTTTAAATCCCTAAGATCAAAAAACATCCTCCCATTATGAGGACAGGTTTCCACACATAAGCCACACATTACACATATACCCTCAGGATAGGCTACTTCTCTTTTTCTATTGCCTATTATTTTTTCCTCTTTTTTTATTTTAATTATATTTATGGGACATATTACTTCACAGGTACCACAGCCATTGCATTTTTTCCTATCTACGTAATATCCTCCAAATTCATTTTTCTTAATGGCCTTATTGGGGCACTCCCTTGCACAGGCTCCACAGGTAATACAGGAATAGGATTTGCCATCTAACATAATAGTGGCATTTGTAGGACATACTTCAATACATATTGGTAGGTTATTTTTAGAGGCCTCCCTGCATTTTTCGTCATTTAAACACTTTTTTACATCTGTTATAATCATAATATCACAGGATTTATTTTAAATATTTAAATATTTTTATTTATAAAGTTCCCAAGTAATAAACCAATTAAAGAGAGTAGAAAGGAATAGGACATGGGAAACTCATAATAGGGCAATGCACCTAATAAATATCCAATAAATAAACCAACAATTAAGTAAAACCCCATATTTAATTTAACAGTTATCCTTTTGCCCAATATGAATCCTATAATCAAACCAATAAATGGCAAAAACATGGTATTTATTGTGATTACTCCATAATTTATCATAGTATCCCATAATTTTAATTAATCCTTTATATTTTTGAAAATTATTCTCTCGCTAATTAATAGGGTAGTTATGGTTGATAATCCTGCCAATACCTTTAAACCCACTGCCGTATTTAAATAGGGA
>JAHEQB010000007.1 GCA_019561555.1 Methanothermococcus sp. SCGC AD-155-C09 | reverse complement strand
TTAATAGGAATGACACTTAAAATGGGTTTCAGGGGAAAGAAGGATATTCAGAAACTATCTGAGTGGTAGGATAGAGAATTTATTAAATAAATTAGATTATAGGAAATGTCTTTTATTCTATCGTGATTACACGCCTATAATTTAGTATTTGTTGTAAATAAGCATTTTCCTTCTGTCCCCTTAATGAGGAAGGTATTTAGATTTAGATTTAATATAAAAGGAGAGTATTTAGAAATTATTTAGATGGGAATATAAAGAAGACCCTAATATAATTAATGTCATTATTTTAATAGAATAAAAATTTAAGGGGATAAAAATGTCTAAATCCATGGAGGATCTAAAAAACATAAGAAGTAAAATTGATGAAATTGACGAGAAGATTATATCACTTATGGCAGAAAGAACAAATTTTGCAACAGAGGTTGCATTATTAAAAATAAAATTAAACATGCCAGTAAATGATGAAAAAAGGGAAAAAGAAATAAGGGAAAGAATATGTAAATTATGTGAAAAGTACAATTTTGATTGTGATTTAGCATTAAAAATAATAGAAATGCTTGTAGAATACAATAAAAAAATTCAAATTAAAGAAATAGGTTTAAAAAAATAAAAAAATTAATTAATTATTTAGTAGTTTTCTATTAAGTACAATGCTGCTTCTCTTGTTTTATTTCTGTCTCCCCCTGCTACTACCAATATATTACCATCTACTACCTGTATTGTTGCAGGACTTTCGTTGTCTATATCCACCTTACCTGCCTCTTGGAGTTCCTTGGTTAATTTGTTTACAACAGGTCCTCCAACTAATATCATGTTTTTGTCAGAGTCTAAGGAGGTTTCTGTGTCTAATTTTGCTATTGGTGCCTTAACAGGTACTACCTGTTGGGCTACTGCTTTAATATCCTTTACTTTTAATACTGTGTTTAATGTATCGACTTTTTCTCCTATGCCCAAGGTTAAGTCCTTAGATACTTCCATTATATATCTTGCGTATAATTTAGGATCGTCATCATCGTCGGTGAATTCCAATGAGACATAGTCATTTACAAAGTCTACTTTATCTCCATCCTTTAATTTTTTAATATCGCTCCCCTCGTATCTCAATGCGAGACCATATACTATACCATCATCAGTCTTTAAATAGTCTGTTTTTGAGGTATTGCCAACATTGTCATCCTTCTCACTAAAGTCTTCCTCTGTGAGTTCAAGAGATGTTTTAGCGGCATCAGTGGTTATGGCATACAATTTCCAATCCCCTTCAAACGTATCTCCTATTTCATAACTTTTGACATCCTTTGTGATTATTAATTTTGCAAATCCATGGGTTTCGGCTACATTTTTGAAGGCATCATATACAATTACGCCTACATCTTTGTGTACTAATTCAAATGGAATTTTATCGCTCTTAGAATCTACTACCTCACCATCCTTTATAATTTCAACATCCACTTCTTTATCACTGCCACCTAATTCCACCAATACACTAACAACCTTTACTTGATATCCATTGCCTAAATCATAAATATTTCCTTCTCTTATATTTCCTGAGTATGCCTCCTTACCTAAGAATATTTCCTTATCATCAGTATCTACTATTCTATAGGTTTCACCTAAGAAGGGCAATTCCATACCTATATGTAGTGGGTTTAATTTACCTACTGTCTTTTCTCCGTCCACAAAAATCAATGAACCATAGATTAAATCTCCTTCTTTTATCTTATAACTATCATTTTTAACTTTTTCAACTGATGCCAATAAAAACTCTATTGCATCTGCCTTGGTATTATTACTGACGTCATCGGGATCTGCATCTTTGTCCCTTACTAAGGTACTTAGTCTTGGTAATTTTTGAATGATGGATGCATTTGGTGGATTCTCAATAAATTCTTGATTATTTAATACATTAATTTCTCCTAATTTATTAGTATAACTCCTCTTAGGTGTTGTGAATATTAAGAATTGGTCCTTATTACTATAGTTACCATCTAAATCCTCTGACAGATCAGTATCTGCACTTACCTCCATCTTTAATTCCACTGAACCATCCTCAACAGCACCCTCTTTGTAGCACATTGAACCTATCTTTGCTGCAATATCTGATGCTGATACAACATCCATTGCTGCTGCATTTGAACCTACAACAATTTCTACATTTGGCTGTCCATCCTTAACTACTTTATCCATAAATCCCTCAACATCTCCAACGGCTGTTGCAGCCATTGCTCCACTTGCTAAGGTAGTGGCAACCATTGCTCCTCCAATAGCAATAGCACCTATTTTCTTTAAACTCATAGCCATATTTTATCACCTAATATATTTTTTCCAGTTATTTTTTTATTTTTAGTTTTATTTATTTAATATTTTTTTTTTTAAATTATTTTATATTTTTTATAATTAAGTTATTCACAATACATAGTATCCCATTTATAGTATATATATCTTACCATCTGAAACAGTTGTAACAATAGTTTCATATCTAAAACATCAATAATATTGGAGCAATTTTAAAAATATAGATTTAAATCCATAATCTCAAAAAAATAATTAGTTGCAAATATTTAGAACTATTTTAAGTCCTTTAAAATTTATATTAATAATATTAAATATTTGAGATTATAGAATTATTCCTTTCCATAATAGTACTCTCCAATTTCCCTTTGATGGAGATCCCTCTGACTACCTTCCTTATTTACCCTTGGCCTTCCAGTGTCAGGATCCCTTCTAAAGGTTATACCCATCTCCTTTAAGAATTTATTTGCCCCTGTTCTTTTATCCAAGGGAGAGGAGCCTATCCCATATTTACCTGGATCCCCAAGGAATACCATATATCTATCAGATATATAGTCTTGGAATAGTATATCATGATCCACCACAAAGACAGCCCCTTCCTTTTCATCGGCTATTCTTCTTATTGTTCTTGATACACTTAATCTCTGCTCAACATCTAAGAATGCAGAGGGCTCATCTATTAAGTATATATCAGCATCCTTACTTAAGCACTGGGCAATTGCTACCCTTTGAAGTTCTCCCCCTGATAGATCCTTAACATTGAAGTCCATTATTTTTTCAAGATTAAGGGGCTTAATAATCTCTGATTTATAAAATGATGAATTAATATTTCCCATTTCCATTAAAAGATCCCTTACACTTCCCTCATAATCCATGGTAATATACTGGGGTTTATAGGATATACTTACATTCTCCATGGAGATACTACCTTCATCCCCCTCTATCTCTCCTGCAAGTATTTTAACAAAGGTGGTTTTACCTATTCCATTGGGTCCCAATATACCTATAATCTCCCCCTTATGGATTTTTCCCCCTTCAACAGATAATTTAAAATCTCCCAAATTTTTAGAGATTGAGGTATATTCCAAAAGTAGGGGCCTATTGCTATAATTTATAGGGGGCCTCTTTTCAAATACTATTGAATTTTTCCTAAATCTTATGTTTTCTTCCTTTAAATATCCATTTAAATAGGTATTTATACCTACCCGAGTTCCCCTGGGATGGGTTACTACCCCATAGGCCGAGGGAATACCATACATGATATATATGTTATCAGATAAATAATCTAAAACTATTAGATCATGTTCCACAGTTACTACTCTTTTTCCTTCCCCTGATAACTTCCTTATCATTTTGGCAGCATTAAATCTCTGCCTTACATCAAGCCAAGAGGATGGCTCATCAAAATAGTATATATCCCCATTCCTTAAACAGGCTCCTGCTATTGCTACCCTTTGAAGTTCCCCTCCACTTAATTTATCCAAGGTTCTATTGAGAATATTCTTAATTTCCAATACCTCTACAACTTCATTAAATAGATTTTTTTCATCCACTCTTTTTAATAGTTCCTTCACTGTTCCCTTTACTACCTTTGGTAGTATATCCACATATTGGGGTTTGTGAATAGGTTTTATTTTACCCTCCTTTAAATCCTCAAAATATTTTTGAAGTTCTGTTCCAGAGAAGTATTTTATAACCTTATCATGGGAGGGAGGATTATCCAAATCATTTAAATTAGGTATAAGGGTACCACTTAATATTGCCAATACTGTGGATTTACCAACCCCATTTGGCCCAAGTATCCCTACAACCCCCTCTCTTGGAGATATTAGCCCATAAAGTCTAAACCTATTTTTTCCATAGGAATGAATTATTTTATCTTCCGTAAGTTCCTCTGGAAGTCCTATAATATTAATAGCCTCAAAGGGACATCTCTTTACGCATATTCCACATCCACTACATAGTTCCTCAGATATTATTGGCTTGTTAGTGTCCTCATCTATAACGATGGTTTCCTCGCCCATTCTAACCCCTGGACAATACTTTATACACTCCAAGGAGCATCTCCTTGGTTGACATCTATCATAATCCAATATAGCCAATCTATCTGCCATTTATTCACCTATTGTTTATTTTGTATTTATTTATTTTAATTATTATATTTTTATTACTTTTATTACTTTTATTCCCATTTTTTTAATTTTTTTACTTTCTTTTATTTTTTTTATTATAATTTTTATTATTACCTATTTTTTATTATTCCTTTAATTTTTTATTTTTTATTTTCATTTTTGCATAATTTACAAGGCCCCCTGCCTTTAGTATCTCCCAGGCTATACCTGTTGGTATTTCACAATATAATACCCTATTATTGTTTATTGCTATTTTTTTATTTTCCAAATCAATTTCCAAAGTATCTCCATTTTTAACATTTTTCCTTATATCTTTACAGGTTATTGGAATTAATCCAATATTTATGCAATTTCTATAAAATATCCTTGCAAAACTCTCTGCAACTATGGCTCTAATACCTGTGTATTTTATAGAAATAGGAGCCTGCTCTCTACTACTTCCACAACCAAAGTTTTCCCCTGCAACCAATATATCTCCATTTTTAACTCTCTTTGAAAAGTTTTTATCAATATTAAACATACAGTAGGAGGCTAACTGATATGGATCTGTTGTTTTTAAGTAGGGCCCTGGTATTATTGCATCAGTGTCTATATCGTCCCCAAATACATGAACATTTCCCCTTAATTTCAATATATCACCTAATAATATTATTATAAAAACTAAAAAATATAAAATAGGTTTCTATATAAAATATATCTCCAATATAAAAATATTAAAATATTAAGTGTTAAAAAATAAATAATAGATTATTATAATATAATATTGAAAATATAAAGTAAAATAATATAATTTAGATAAATCAAAAAAATAATAAAATAACAAAAATATAAAATTAATAAAAATAAAAAAATATAAAGTTATATAAATTTATATTTTTAAAAAAAATCATTTAAATATAAAAAACATAAAAATTAATTAATATGAAGCAGAATAAATTTAAAATTTTAAAATATCTAAAAAGAGAGTAAATATATAAAAAATAGAAATCTTATCATTACCTACCTTGGATGTTCCTAAGCACTGAGAGAGATAATCCTTTACAGAAAATACATTATGAAAATTATACTTACAAGGTAAGAACTTAAAGTATCTCTTTGTACTATATACTTTTTTATTCTTATCAAATAAGAGATTATGGTATATATGTAAAATATTATATAATTTATTAATTTTTTGCTATTAATGGAATGAAAATCAAAGTATTAATTATTTTTATTAAGCGATTATTAGATTATTTTTAAATATTTCTCTTTACTTATATTTTATTTTTTAATTTTTATTATATTTAGTTATATTAAAATTATATAGTATTTTACACTTGACTATAAATAAAGGGACATTATGCTATGGGAGGATTTAGATAAAATAAAGGAATATGATTTTTTTAAAGAAATAAATAATAATACAAATATAAAATTAATTAAATATCTTTTAAAATACATATTTCAAGGGGATAACTCCTACTATGAATTATTAAATATTGCCTTCAAAGGGGAGAATAGACATTTAATGGATATCCTTATTAATTACCTAACCCTTATTATAATTGCCAACACAAAGTATCATAACCTATATATTAAAAAGTATGCCGAAAAAAACCTAAAAAGTATAGTGGATACCCTGCCCAACGAAGTTCCAATATGGGAATTTATAAGCATAGGGGCATTATCTAGAAATAATGATTTACACCTTGAAAGAATGAATTTAAATAATGGCTTAGTTAATATATATCCTGTAAAAAAAATCTATGGGATGGAACTTATAAGGGTTAGACTTAAAGAAATGGTAGAAAAAATAAAATCACATAATAATGAACAGTTATTGAAAAATGATAATGTAAAGGAAATTTTAAACTTTATTAAAACAATTGTTAAATTTGAGGATGTTGGAGGCATAAAATCCATAGGATTTAAGGGAGAAATTCCAAAGGAATGGCATCCTCCATGTATTAGGGGGATACTTGAGGATATATTAAGTGGAGGCTCTCCCTCCCATTATGCCAGAAGAAGTTTTGTAGTATATTGGTTTTGTGCAAAATTTAATCCCAACCTTAGGCCCATTGAAAATGAGGAGTTAATAAAGATTAGTGCATTGGAGATTGCAAAGGAGGAGGAAATAGAGGACTTTTTAGATGAGATTGTTAAAATATTCAACACAGTTGGGGATTTTGATGTTGATAGAACCAAATACTATGTTAGCCATAATATTGGCTACAGAGTGGCAAATCATATTACCCATTGTGAATACTGCAAAAACTGGAAAGAGGATGGGGGAAAGGGACTTGCCTATTATTGCAATCCAGATGATATATGCAAAATGAGAAAGGATGGCAAAGTGATTATAATACATCCCTTGGATTATCTATGCTACAACATAAATAAAAATATAAATAGTCAGACACATGATAATATCGCTTATAATAAAAGTAAATATAAATAAAGATCAATAAAGGAAAATATTAAAAACCTTAATAAGAAATAAATAATAAAAAAATAATTAAAAAAATTAAAATATAAAAAATAATAATATTTATAAAAAAAGTAAATATATAATTGTTTATATTCCCAAGCACTGCCCTGTCCACATAAAATAAACATTATATATAACAATTACATAAAATACTATTTATGCTAAGAAAAGAATATTGTGGAAAGATTAAAAATCTTTAAGAGGAACAAAATACCTATAGAAATTAAAACACTTGCCATCACAACCTACATTCAAACATCCTCAATAAGGAAAACTGCTAGAATCATTTTTAGAATCAGTGTTCTAAAAGGTCTTAATTTAAAGTTTGAGCATCAAACCTTTGGGCAGAGAAGATTAATTGAATCAGTGTTTTCTTCTCTGAAGAGAGGTAAAGATCTTTCTCTGCTCTATTCCTATTAAAGATCCTGTTGGGAACTAAAATCTCCTTTGTAGGTTATTTGTTCTGTACTATAATAAACTGATGTGGTGAGTATGTTAAAATGGACAGGTCCCAAGTTTAATATATTATGTATTTAAATATAATATTTTTTTATTAATCATTATTTTATTTTTTAAATAATTCTATAAAATTATTAATTTATTTATTTTTTATTATTTTAGAATTGTTTTATTATTATAATAGAACTATTATTATTTTTTATAAAATCGTGATGAGAACTATATTTTTATTACCATAAGTATTTTTTAAGACCTAACTTAAATATACAAAAATAATAGGTACTTATAAAAATGTTTCTAAGGTGGCCTGTTTTAAATTACTTTTTTTATCTTTATTCTTACCTTTTTTCTTAGGATCTTTATCAGTTAATTTATTATTATATAAAGTATCCTCTGACTTAATTCCATTGGGTTTAACTACAGTACCTCTATCTTTTTCAGAACTTTTATTAACATTTTTAATGTCCTCTAAGTTTTTACTGCCAGTATTATCCCCCATATCAATACTGGGTCTATTAGATAAGGGCGATTCTACTTCCTTTTTTTCGTCCATAACCTCTATAGTTTTTTTATTTTCCATAATTATTTTATATATTTTTTTGGCAGTCTTTTTATCTGTTAGGTACTCTAATTCCTCAATGGTAAATTCATAAAATTCAGCAATTTCTGCTGCAGTCCTTTGGTCATATTCAAAAATAGTACGTAGATATATTAAATCCTCCCTGGCTCTTTTGATAGATACATGGGATTTTGATTTGATTTTAGATAATATTTTTTTTAATAGGGCCTTGGAGGCCTGTTCTTTACTAAGCTTTGTAAATACTGTTGGCCTAGAGTAGGAGGAAAACCCCCTATATTTTTCCCTCTTAGCAAGGGCTACTCCTGCAGTCATAAGTGCCGAGGCATATTTCCAAAGGCCATAATTCTGTCTTTTATAGGCTCTACCTAAGAATACATCTGCCTTTGATAGGTAATCATAGGCCAGGGCAATGTCCTCATTTTTTTTATATTCCCTTGGTATATTTTCAGCAATCCATTCCTCAATAGTTTGAATATCTTCCTTTAAATCATAGGTTGTAGATAGGGCAATATCATAGTGGGTAGTTTTTAATATGATTCTTATTGCATCAAAGATATTTTTTTCAACATCTCTATCATGTAAATCCATTGCACCCTCTCGATTTAAATCCCCTCCAAGAGCAAGGGACTCTAAATCATTAATTGCTGCTCTAACATCTCCCCCGGCATGTTTGGCAATTGTTTTAAGAATTTTATCATCTACCTCTAAACCCTCTTTCAGTGCTATTCTTCTTAATAGAGGCACAATGGAATTGGTATGCACTGCACCTATTTTTATAACCTTACAGGCCTGCCTTAAAGGCCTAAGGGATGGCTTATAAATATCATTTGCCGTTAAAATTAATGGATTTTTTGCCATCCTTATTATTTTTAGTATTTCCCTTAGTCCTCCCTTATCATAGTTTCCAGATATTCCATCCACCTCATCCAAGATGATCAATGTTCTCCTTCCAGAAAGTGATTTGGATACTGAGGCATTTCCAACAACCTCTTTAATAACATCACTACTTCTCTTATCACTGGCATTTAATTCAATAACCTCAAAGTTGTAATCCCTTCCAAGGGCTGTTGCCAAGGTTGTTTTACCACAACCTGGAGGGCCAACAAGTAATACAGGTTTTGTAGTTTTACCTTCAATGTAGTCCTCAATCCATTTTTTTAATTCCTCCTTTACTTTATTATTACCCACCACCTCCTCCATAGATTTTGGCCTATATTTTTCAACCCAACTCATAATACCACCAATTAATGGAATATTAATAAAATTAATGAAGTAAATTGGGATAAATATTATTAATATAATTATTATTAAAATAAATTATTTATTATTAAAAAATTTTATTATTGTAAAAATATTAATTATGGTAATATATTAAAATTTTCAATGTTTATTTATTATTTTTATTAACGTTTAAAATATATCTAATCTATAAAATAATTTTATATCTTATTTTATTAAATTCTATTAAATATATTGTCTTAAACAAAACTATTCATATCAGAATACAATAATACAGTACCCGGGAGAAAAAGGAGTTTATGAATTATTAAGATATTTTTAAAAATAAAAAAATAGAGAATTAGATAGTGCAACCTGCTATATTATTTATTTTCAGGTATAATATCTAAAATAAGAATTTATATACGTTATTGCTATGTTAAATGTTATCTATCTGCGTTTTCAATTTATTTGACCCCTTTAAACTCCCCCCATATTTTTCATCTGTTTTTGTATTTTTTCTATTTCCTTATCATATTTTTTCGCACATCCTCCATTTCCTTATTACATTTTTCTTGTATGTTTTTTATTTCCTTATCATATTTTTTAATCTGTTCTTGCATTTTGGTTATTTTATCCATTCTATCACCGCTTATTACAATTTTTAATTTTTAATGCTCATTATAATAATCAACGCCTATATCTACTATATCTATGGAAAAAATGCCTACTCTAACTCCTTCAACACTATCTCCTTCACCTTCTCCCCCTTATCCGTTGGAAAAAATATCTTAAAGTTTATATTTTCTATGGCGTTATAATTTTTATATATGTTATCTTTAGTATATATATTTTTTTGGAATTAAGATTTTTATATTATTTTTATAATTTTCCTGTTTATAATTATTTTTTTTACAATATTATTTTTATTTAATGAATATAAAATATTAAATTTTTATTATTTATATCATTACTTAAATAAAATTTATATAGGTTTATTATTTAGCATATAATAGTCAATATTTAAAAAGTATGTGATATAATGTGCGGTATATTTGGAGTATTCTCATTTTCAGAGGAAAATATAAGTAAAAAAATATATTATGGCCTTTATGCATTGCAGCATCGAGGACAGGAAGGGGCAGGAATAGTAGTAAGTAATGGAAAGGAACTTTTTAGTCATAAGGGATTAGGATTGGTTCCAGAGGTATTTAATGAGGGGAATATCCAATCCCTTGTGGGCCATGTTGGTATAGGGCATGTTAGATATTCCACCACAGGGAGTTCAGTTATTGAAAATTGTCAGCCCTTTATTGTAAGTAGTTCCCTTGGTAATTTAGCAATAGCCCATAATGGAGATATTTTAAATTCCCATATTTTAAGGGAAAGTTTGGAAAAACAAGGGCATATATTTACATCATCAACAGACTCTGAGGTTATAGCCCATCTCCTTGTAAAGGAACTTTTAAAAACTGAGGATATTGTGCAATCTATAATAAATGTTTCAAAGAATATTATTGGAGCATATTCCCTTATCATACTATACAACAATACCCTAATAGGAGTTAGGGATCCAAATGGTTTTAAACCCCTATGTATTGGAAGGGATGAAAATGATAATTACTATATTTCCTCGGAAACCTGTGGTATAGATGTGGTAAATGGAGAACTTATAAGGGATGTCCATCCTGGAGAGATGATATTAATAAACAAGGATGGCTTTAATAGTTATAAATTCTCAGATTCTCTAAAAACATCATCTCCCATTTCCTCTACAACATGCATGTTTGAATATGTTTATTTTGCAAGACCAGACTCCCTAATTGATGGTATAAGTGTATATAATGTAAGGAGAAATATTGGAAAGATTCTTGCAAAGGAAGAGCCCTGCGATGCCCATATTGTTTCGCCAGTTCCTGATTCTGGCGTGACCTCTGCCATAGGGTATTCTGAGGAGTTAAATATCCCCTACTATGAGGCATTGATAAAAAACAGGTATGTGGGTAGAACATTTATTCTACCCTCTCAGGAGGAAAGGGATTTGGCAGTTAGATTAAAATTAAACCCTGTTAAATCCATAATAAAGGATAAAAAAGTGGTTTTAATTGATGATAGCATTGTAAGGGGCACTACTTCAAGGAGAATAGTGGATATGATTAAAAGAGCAGGAGCAAAGGAGGTACATTTAAGAATAGGTTCCCCAAAAATAATTTCTCCATGCTACTATGGGATAGACATGCCAACTAAAGAGGAGTTAATTGCCAATTCTAAATCTGTTGATGAAATAAAAGATTATATTCATGCAGATTCCTTAGGTTATTTAAGTATTGAGGGATTATTAAAGGGAATAGGTAGAAAAAGTTTATGTTTGGCCTGTGTCTCAGGTAATTATCCAACAGATATTTTATGTAAATTTAAAAATACAGACAAATATCCCAATTGCAACTGTGGTAGGCTTTAAAATAGATTAATGATTATAAACCAGATAAAAATTTTTTTCCCAATTCTATATGGTTTTTATCCCCTACTCTTTTAATAATCTTAAAGTAATGTTCCATTTCCCTTTTAATTTCATCCTTTTGGGAGGAATCAACAATACTCAATCTGGAATACAATACTGCCATTTCTACAATAAGACCATCTGCTCTATTATAGGGTATTACTGGAGGTTCTTTTATATCCTTTTCTAAGAGAGATACTCCTTCAATTATCATAATATCTGAATAACCATATTCATTTTTGGATTTTATAATTTTTCTATTAATTATTTTTATAATATATATCCTATAGGCCTCTGATAGATAGGGTAGGATATGATTGTTGTATTTTATAAGTTTATAGTTTCCATTGTCATCATATACTGATTGAGCTATTATGTATGGAGAGGTAATATTTATTACAAAGTAATCCTCCTTTTTTAAAATATTGTAGGTATGGGAGTTCTCATAAAGATGGGCTCTAACCAATAGATTATCCCCATTATTTTTAAAATACACTCCAATAGGTGCCCTATTGTATTTGTTATGTTCTTTATGATTATTGTATGTGCTATATGTATTATTTGGAGTATTGTTTATATCTTCATTGCCTTTATTATTTATTTTTGAGGAGGAGGTAATTACCACTTCATACTTCATAAAAAATCCCTTATATATAGTATATTCCTTGAAATGTCTTTCTTCTTCTAAATTCATTGGAAACTTCATTTAATATGGGTAGCCTACTTAGATCCCATTCAGGAGATACCTTTATATTCTCAGGAGTTTTATCCTTTGATATTCGTTGTATAAGCACATAGGGAGAAGTATGCTCTAAAAAATCACATACAAGTTTAACATACTGTTTTCTATCAAGGGTTTTATATTCTCCCTCCCAATAAATTTCCTCCAATTTTGTGTTTTTAATAACAACCAGAGGATATACTTTAAGGGCATCTATCTCTAACTTGGATAGTACTTTAGTAGTTTTTATCATATCCTCCCAAGTTTCATTGGGCAATCCCAATATAACATGGCCACATATAAGAATGCCCCTTTTTTTGCATTCTTTTATGGTATTTACTGTATGGGATACAGTGTGTTTTCTATTTAAAAAATCAAGTGTTTTTTGATGCATACTTTGGATTCCTAAATCTATCCATATTTCATACCCCTTATTTATATAATTTTCCAATATTTTAAAAATATCTCTATTAAAAGAGTCAGGCCTGGTGCCAATTGATAATCCAATAACATCAGGATAGGATAAAGCCAAATCCCATAATTTTTTCAATTCCTCAGGTTTTCCATGGGTATTTGTTCCAGGATAGAAGTATATATTGAATTTATTTATTCCCTTCTTTTTATGATATTCAATCTGCTTTTCAATCTGATATTCCAAGGAGTATAATGAATTACAGTATTTCTCACTTCTTATTGGCCTGCCCATCTTTGGACAGAATATGCAACCTTCCCTATCTAATGTGCCATCTTTATTTGGGCAGGAAAATCCTGCATCAACAGGTATTTTAAATACCTTGTAGGGTTTTGTCCGTTTTAAGTATATTCCATATTGGGCTATTGGAAAACCATCCTTATATATACTATTTATTACCTCTTTATTAATTTTATTGTTTAACATACCTTTGCACATTTTTTTCCAATTTGGATTAGAGTTTATATGGATAATTAAGATATTCATAAAATAATAAAAAATAAATAAATTAATAATTTTAAAATTGTTTAAAAAAATAAAATAATAGTTAAAAAAAATATTATATTTAAATACATAATATATTAAACTTGGGACCTGTCTATTTTAACATACTCACCACATCAGTTTATTATATTACAGAACAAATAACCTACAAAGGAAATTTTAGTTCCCAACAGGATCTTTAATAGGAATAGAGCAGAGAAAGATCCTTACCTCTCTTCAGAGAAGAAAACACTGATTCAATTAATCTTCTCTGCCCAAAGGTTTGATGCTCAAACCCTAAATTAAGAAATGTATTTGCTTTTATTATAGGAGATATTTATATTGATTCAAGTTATTATGTTTATGCTTATTCGGGACGTGTCCACATAAAATAAACATTATATATAACAATTACATAAAATACTATTTTATGCTAAGAATAAAGAATATTGTAGAGAGATTAAAAATCTTTATTAGAATCAGTGTTCTAAAATCAGAAATGGACTTAATAGAATTACTGAAGAAATTTCCCATCTTCAAGAGGAACAAGTCCCCCTGGAAATAAAACTTCTAGCAATAGCCATGTACCCTCACCTCCTTAACGTAGGAAATGAAGTTAAAGAGTTATTTTAGATAATGGTCCATGGTATAGAGATGCTCTACAATGTTTAGGTGTGATCTACAGGCATGAGAGATTTGGAGAGAGGAGTTACTTGAGTCCTTCTTTTCATCTTTTAAGCAGGGGATAAAGATCTTTTCCCCTATCACAGTTAGCTTAGGAAAGAGAGGAAGAAGTAGAGGTTAAGGGATAGTAGGGCTCTGGATTATTGGAGCCCTTTCTGAAGGATATTATGTTTTACTTCAATGTTGTTAGGAGGTGGTAGTTATTCTGATGGGCCTTTTTTTATTC
>JAHEQB010000006.1 GCA_019561555.1 Methanothermococcus sp. SCGC AD-155-C09 | reverse complement strand
GATCTGAATTATCAGATAGGGCCCAGGAAACACAAAAAATGAATTTATAAATAAGGATTATCTCCATCATGAGTTAAAGAAAAAAATAATAGATACCTTTGATCTATGCTATACTGAAGAATTTGGAATAAGGGAACTTTTAGACAAGGCCTCAGATCTATTAAAGGATTTAGATATGATGAAGGAAAAGGAAGTTATTCAAAGGTTTTTTAAAGAACTTACAAAGGAGGATGGAGGCCTTGCAGCATACGGGGAAAAAGAAGTAATGAGGTATCTTCAGATGGGAGCAGTGGATACTTTAATTATTACAGATAACATAAACATGTCCAGAATAACCATAAGGTGTAATAATTGTGAATTTACTGAGGAGATGAACATAAAAAACGATGAACTTTTAAAATTCGAAGAAAATTTAAAGACAAAGGCCTGTCCAGAATGTGGAGGTATGTTATACATAGATAATAAAGAGGATATTATAGAGTACTTTGCCAGATTGTGTGAGGAATCTGGAACAGAGTTAAAAATAGTATCTACAGATACAGAGGAAGGTAGTCAAATTTATAAAGCATTTAGGGGCATTGCTGCTATTTTAAGGTATAGATTGGATTAGGACATTAGAAATAAAAAAGATACTTAAAAATACTAATATAATAAAAAATAAAAATAATTTAAAAAAATTATAGTCAAGAACATAAATTTTTAAACCAATATCTACAATATAAATAATAAATAAAAAAATAAAAATATTAAAATTAAAAATTAAAAAAAAATAAAAAAAATAAAATTAAAATAAACCAAATCCTAATATGTAGGATAAAATTAAATTTTTAAAGAAATAAAGAAAAGTAAATATTAAAAAGTAAATAAGTCATAATCTAAAATTAACTAAGGAATTTGAAATACTTAAAAAGAGAGTAAATAAGTAAGTGTAAAATCTTTGGCATTTTTTCCTAAGTACTCTTAAGCACTGGAAAAGATGCCGAATCCTTTACAGAAGATTTATTTAGTATCTATAATTAATATAGGTTAGAGGGGTTTAATATATTCTCTATTAATGTTTTATCCTTTTTATTATTTTAATTATAGTTATATACATTTTAGATTAAAGTTTAAAATATTTTGTATTTCGATTATAAATTAAATTGGTGAAAAGGTGAGATTACTTATTACAGGGGGTGCTGGATTTATAGGCAGTCATGTTGTTGATGCCTCTTTAGAAAATAATTATGATATCACTGTTTTAGATAATTTAATCACGGGAAACTTGGAAAATTTAAAAAATAAGAAAGTTAAATTTATAAAGTCAGATATACGTGATAAAAATTTAAATTTTAAAGATATTGATGCTGTTATTCATTTAGGTGCTCAAATAAACGTCAGAACTTCATTGGAAAGGCCAATATATGATGGAGATGTAAATATCTTGGGAACGTTAAATATATTGGAAAGTATGAGAAAGTATGATGTTGAAAAGATAGTTTTTGCTTCCTCTGTGGCAGTTTATGGAGATCCAAAATATCTCCCTGTAGATGAGAACCATCCCAAGGAACCTATGAGTCCCTATGGAATGAGCAAGTACTGTGGCGAGAGATATATTAAATTGTACAATGAAATATATGGAATCAACTACACTATTTTAAGATATTCAAATGTTTATGGGGAAAGGCAGGATCCCAAGGGAGAGGCTGGAGTAATTAGCATATTTATTGATAGTATGTTAAACAATAAGGCACCTACAATATATGGAGATGGAAATCAAACAAGGGATTTTGTGTATGTGGGGGATGTTGCAAAGGGAACTTTAATGGCCTTAAGATGGAAAAATGAAGTTGTGAATATTGGTACAGGAAAAGAAACTACAATTAATGAACTCTATAATATAATAGCAAATACCCTAAACTTCAAGGAAAAACCAATATATTCCACTCCAAGAGAAGGGGAAATAAATAGAATGGTGATGAGCATAGATAGGGCTATGGAACTTCAATGGAACCCAACTATTAACTTAAGGGAAGGAATTAAAATAACTGTAAATTGGATGAAAGATCTATTTAAAAAATATAAATAAAAAAATTACTCATGCAATTAATTTTCTTTCTCAGTTTAGAGAGAAACCTGTAGTACTTCTGTTCCTTATAACCCTCTATCATGTTCTCTCTTTTCACTGCAATGAATTTAACGTCCTTTTTTTCTTCATTTTTTTAGAGAACTCCTTGCTCAATGTATCCTTTATACCTATGGTAGTTTCTTCTTTTAGCCTTTTAGTAAAATCCTTTTTTCCTTGAGAATAGTTATTTTGATGGGAAGTAGGATTATTTTTTTATTTTTTTAAAATAAAAATTTTATATTAATTTTTTATATGTCTTTTATTTTTTTTTAATAATTTGGATTTTAATAACTCATTAATTAATTTACCATCAATTTTGCCCCTTAGAATTGCCATACATTTACCCATTAGTATCCCCATGGCTTTAGGTCCCTTATTTTTTATAACCTCCATGTTTTGGGCAATAACCTCATCAATTATTTTCTCAGCATCCTCCTTAGATAGGGATTTAAGTCCTTTTATTTCCAATATTTCCTCTAAACTCTTCTTTGGATGTTCTGTGAATCCCTTTAATACTTCAATTATAGCCTCTTTGGACATTTTTCCCTTAGTCAATCCCTCAAATATCATTTCAAAATGATTTTTAGAGAGATTTTCTATATTGTATCCCTCTCTCTTAATTTCCTTTAGTGTATTTTCTAAGGTTGTTGCAATAAGAGTGGGCTTTATATCCTTGCCATATTTCTTACAAAGATCCTCAAATACTTGCACCTGGAGGGACATTACCATAATCTCTGCAAGATCCCTATTTAATCCATATTCCCTTATAAATTTCTCTAATTTTTCCTCAGGCATTTCAGGTAAGTGTCTTTTTATATATTCTAAAAATTCCCTATTTATTTTAATTGTTGGAATATCAGTTTCAGGGTACATTCTTGCAGCCCCTGGAAGGGGTCTTAAATAGGAGGTATTCCCATTTTCAAGGGCCTTTCTAGTTTCTTCAGGAACTCCATTAATGGCCTCCTGGGCTCTCTCAATAACAGCCTCCAATGCTCTATTTACTTTATTTTCCTCATCGGCTATAATAATTATGGCATCCTCCTTGGTAATTTCCAAGTTAAGTTTTTCCTCAAAGTATTTTCTTATTTTATTTACCTCCTCCTGGGTTATGCCATAATTTGGAAGTTCATCAGTATGAAACAAACCTCCCACTCCTGCAATAACCTTTGCCCTATCTGATAATTCAGATCCCAATCTTCTACCTGGTTGTATTTCCCTTCCAACAAGGCCTCCGTATCCCTTTAACAACACCCCCTTTATTTTTCCATTCCTTTTCTTTAGAGAGTTTTTTAATACCTTGGATTCTGTATCCTTTAA
>JAHEQB010000005.1 GCA_019561555.1 Methanothermococcus sp. SCGC AD-155-C09 | reverse complement strand
ATAAAAGAATAAGAGAATTAATAAAACCAGTTATAGATGAACACTATCCCTCTAAGGTCAATAGGGAGACAATATCCCTGCATAACCTTATGACTTTTAATTCCTGCATCTGCACTTCAAGGAGTTATAAAACATTCTTATACTCATTTTATTGAAGAGAAACTGTTTCCTAAGATTAGATATAATAAATTACCTTACATAAGTACTGGAAAAAAACATATTAACTATTCTCAAGGAAAAAAGTATTTTACTAAAAGGTTAAAAGAAGAAACTATCATAGGTATAAAGGATACATTGAGCAGGGAGTTCTCTAAAAAAATGAAGAAAAAGGATGTTACATTCATTACAGTGAAAAGAGAGAACATTATTGAGGGATATAGGAACAGGAGTACTACAGGTTCCTCTCTAAATTGAAAAAGAAAATTAACATTTTTCTCAGATGTAGATAACTTCAGATTGATATATACAGGCCGTAAGTAGAAGGGGTCTATTTGTTAAGATTATTCTTAGTTTGATAATCTTTTAATTTCTATCCTTAATAGGTGATGGGAACTAGGGTTTTTTATTATATTTATAGATTATAAAGTTAGGACATTATATAATTAATTATTTCTTATTAATTTATTTTTATTATTTAAGGTAAAATACAATTTAAAATGTTGTATATAACTATAATTATTTATATAATTTTTTATTTTTTTAATTTTTTAAAATTAAATATTTATTTTTTTTATATTATCTTTTTTTATATTTTATTTTTATTATATTAAATTTTAATTCTTTTATTTTAATTATAAAAATATAACTTCATTTAAATAAAAACACGGTGTATATATGAATATTAAAGAGAATAGGGAACTTATAGACTTCAATGACTTTAAAATGATAACAGATGTTAGAATTGATAAATTTAAAGATAAAAATATATTAAATATTGAAATAAACAAAAATTATGAAACCTCCCTTATTCTAAATTATGATATGGAATTAAATGAAAAAAAACTCTTTTTAACGAAGGAATTTTTTAAAAAAATAAATAACCATAGACTTCAATCCCTTAAATCTGGAATATTGAATCAGATTTCCATGGCCATCTCCCAGAATCTAACAAATAAAATAACTAAAAGAAAGACCTACTATATATACCATCCAGTACCCTTAATAGGCCATACAGCCTTTGGAATTATAGATAGGGGGACCAATATTATCCAAGTTCGTGGATTATGCGGTTGCAATATAAATTGCCCATTTTGCTCAGTTGATGAAGGAATGCACTCAAAAACAAGGAAAAATGATTATTATGTTGATTTGGATTATTTAATAGAATGGTACAAAAAAATAGTTGAATTTAAAGGAAATAAATATTTAGAGGCCCATCTCGATGGCCAGGGAGAGCCCTCTCTATATCATCCATTGCCAGAGTTAATTCAGGAGTTAAGTAATATAAACAGAAAGGGAAAGGGCATTGTTTCCATGCAATCCAATGGAGTGAATTTAACATATAAACTAATAGATGAATTGGAGGAGGCAGGATTACATAGGATTAATTTATCTATAAATGCAATAGATGAAAAAATGAGCAGAATACTATCAGGAAGTAGGGATTATGACATAAACCATGTGTTGGATATTGCAGAGTATATAAAAAATTCAAAGATTCATCTTTTAATATCTCCCTTACTTCTACCTAACATAAATGATAAGGATTTTAAAGAGGTATTGGATTTTGCCATTGAATTGGAGAGAAAGAACCCTCAAAATATAATAAACCCAATAACAAATAAAAGGGATCCTATAATTGGGGCCCAACTATGTTTAACATACCAATTTGGACGAAGAATGAAAAAAATGAATATCTGGAAATTTAAAAAATTTTATGATTTATTAAAGGGGTATGAGGAGGAATATAAAAAGAAAGGAATTAATATTAATCTAAATACTCCACTATCAATTGCCTTTGGAAGCCATAAAAGAAAAAGACTTCCAATGCCCTTTAAAGTAAATAGTATTGTAAAAACCAAAATTTTAATGGAGGGTAGAATCCATAAGGAGGTAATTGGAGTTGCCAAGGATAGGGTTATCCAAGTAATCAATGTTAAAAACCCTGAAAAATTAATTGAAAGAGAAGTCAAAGTTAAAATTCTAAGGGCAAGGGATAATATCTTTGTGGGGGAGGTTGTTAGGTAGTGGATTTTAAATGTAATTATTTATGGTTCTGTTAAATTATTATTAGGGAATAAAAAAAGTTACATATCTTATAAGTCCAATAATTATCAAGGTAAAAAATGAAGATTACAAAAAATTTAAATAAAATGATAAATATGGCAGGAAAATATTATATTATATTTTAATTGAAATATATTCATGGGGAAAAACCTAATTTTGAAATAGATAAAATTATAATAATACAATTCTAAGAATGATATAAAAGAAGGCAAAACAAAAGGGAAAGTCGCCATAGCCTTTAAAAAATAAACCTTTAAAAATAAAAAGAATGGTGTAATAATGAGATTTGGAAAACTTGATACTTCAACATTAGAAAATTGGCTCTGGGAAGCAGCATGTAGTATTAGGGGAGAAATAGATGCTCCAAAATATAAGGATTATATAATTCCATTGATATTTTATAAAAGACTATGTGATGTTTATAAGGATGAAATAAAGAAACTTGCCAGTGAATTTGGAAGTGAGGAGATAGCAAGAAAACTTGCAGAAATGGACAGAAAACTTGTAAGGTTCTATATCCCTGAAGAATGCCTATGGGAAAATATTAGAGGAATTACAAAAAATGTAGGGGAAAAATTAACATCTGCATTAAGGAATATAGCAAAGGAAAACCCAAAACTACAGGGGGTTATTGATATTGTTGATTTTAATGCAACACAGGCAGGGCAGAGGATAATAAGCGATGAAAGTATCCAAAGGTTAATGGAGATTCTGAACAAATACAGGCTTGGTTTGGATGATGTAGAGCCTGATATCTTAGGTAGGGCATACGAATACCTTTTGAGAAAATTTGCTGAGGGTTCTGGGCAGTCGGCAGGTGAGTTCTATACTCCAAGAGAAGTTAGTTTATTGATGGCCTATCTCCTTGATCCTGAAGAAGGAGAAGGGGTTTATGACCCTGCCTGTGGCTCTGGTGGTTTGCTTATAAAATCACAGATTGTTTTAAAGGAAAAGAAAAGAGAAATTAAAGAACCCTTAAAACTCTATGGACAAGAAATAAATCCATTTACTTATGCAATGGCAAAGATGAATGCCTTTATTCATGATATGGATGCAGATATAAAGGTTGGTGACACAATAAGGGATCCAAAATTTGTGGAGGATAGTAATCTTAAACAATTTGATAAGGTTATAGCAAATCCAATGTGGAATCAAAAATATCCACAGGATGTTTTTGATGAGTACCCTTACAACATATTCAGTTTTGGAATTCCTCCATCAAATCAAAGTTTTGATTGGGGTTGGATTCAGTACATGTTTGCCTCTCTAAAGGAGGATGGGAAACTTGTTGTAGTTATCGATACAGGGGCAGTAACAAGGGGGAGCGGAAGTTCTGGAACTGATAAAGAGAAGGAGATAAGGAAAAAATTTGTGGAAAATGATTTAATTGAGGCAGTTATTTTACTCTCCGATAATTTATTTTACAACACAACAGCACCTGGGAATATAATTGTGATAAATAAAAATAAGAATCATAAAGGTGAAATTTTACTAATAAATGCCTCCAAAGAGTTTGCAAAGGGACGGCCAAAAAATTATTTGACTAATAAAAATATAAAGAAGATACTTGATGCATATTTTGATTGGAAGGAAATAGAAGGTTTTTCGAAGATTATAACAATAGAGGAGGCAAAAAAGAACGATTATAACCTGAGCCCTTCCAGATATGTTTCTGTTGACGAGAAAGAGGAAATCCTACCAGTTGAAGAGATACTCGTTGAACTTGCAAAGGTTGAGGAGGAAAGAAAAGAAATTGATAAGGAATTAAAAGAAATTTTAAATAAATTAAAGTGGAAATATGGAAATTAATAAAAATAATTTTAATGGAATAGGGCAGGATATTGGAGGAGTTAAAATGAGGGAATTCAAAGAGACAGAAATTGGATTAATTCCTGAGGAGTGGGAGGTTGTTAGTCTGGAGGAGGTTGCATATTTTGAAACAGGTAAAAGAATGAAGGGAGGGGCTATAAAAGAGGGTGAGGTTTTTAGTATTGGTGGAGAACATATTACTGATGAGGGTAGTATCAAGTTCGATCCTCCTAAATTTATTAAAAAAGATTTTTATTTAAGGATGAAAAAAGGTAAAGTCAAAATAGGAGACATTTTAATATGTAAAGATGGAGCTAAAACCGGAAAAACGGCTTTTATCAAACATTTACCTTACAACTTATGCGCAATAAATGAGCATGTGTATATTGTAAGAAGTAAAAAAAACTTTTTAATAAATCAGTTTCTATTCTTTTTTATATTTTCAAATTTAGGACAAAAGCAAATAAGAAATGCTTTTCACGGATTGATAGGTGGTATTAATCAGGGAGATCTTAAGAATATCAAAATCCCTCTCCCCCCACTCGAAGAACAGAAGAAAATCGCAAAAATCCTTGATAAAATTCAGCAGGCTATTGAAATCCAGGACAGAATAATAAGACAGACAGAAAACCTTAGAAAATCCCTAATGCAAAATCTCTTTACCCGAGGGCTTTATGGAGAGGAGCAAAAGGAGACAGAGATAGGGCCTATTCCGAAGAGTTGGGAGGTTGTGAGGTTGGGAGATTGTTTAGAATTAATTAGAAATGGAACAACAAGAAAACAAAATAAAGAAGGGAAAGGATATCCTGTAACAAGAATAGAAACAATCTCTAATGGTTTTATAGATATAAAAAAGGTTGGATACGTAGAATTGTCTAAGAAAGAGGTTGAAAAATATAGGTTAAAATTTGGAGATATATTATTTAGCCATATAAATAGTGAGCCACATTTGGGTAAATCTACGATATATACAGAGTATCCCTTGTTACTAATCCATGGAATGAATCTTTTATTAATTCGGAGCAAAAAAAATATACTTAAACCGTTTTTTTTGAATTATCTTTTTAATTACTATAGGGAAAGAGGAGTTTTTATTAGTATTGCCTCAAGAGCGGTTAATCAATCTTCTATAAACCAGAGTAAGATAAAAAACCTACTCATCCCCCTTCCCCCTCTCTCTGAACAAAAACAAATCTCCCACATCTTAAGCGTAGTTGATAAAAAAATAGAGATTGAAAAGAAAAGAAAAGAAGTTTTAAAGGATCTATTCAAAACTATGCTTCACAAACTCATGAGTGGTGAGATAAGACTTAAGGATGTGGAAGTATGAGCAAAATTTTCTTTGTGTTTAGTGATGAAAGTGGTAATTATAAACAAAATCCAGGAAGGAAGTTTTTAAAAAGTAATCCTTACTACATAAGGAGTGCATTTATAATTGAGGCTCTTGAGTGGAAATCATTGAGAAAAAAATTTTTAGATTTAAAATGGCAATATTATTTAAATAAGCATGATGAAATAAAATGGAGTGATATTTGGAGTGAATATAAAAAATATAAGAATGGAATGGTTCAAGAAGAAGAATACTTAAATAAAATCGAATTTATAAAAAGATCTCTAAAATTTTTAAATAAATTAAGTTATTGTAAAATTATATTTACAATAACTGATAATAATAAGATACATACAAAGAAAGAAATAGAAATAAAAAAATGGCATATTCAAAATATGATGCAAAGGATTCAAATGGAAGTGCAAAAACAAAATGATAATTTAGCAATAGTTTTTATAGATCCGCTTTCCAATAAAGAGACTAAGTTATTTCAAGATATTTATAAAGAAATATTTTTAAATGATCGATTTATTGATGATTATAAAAATTTAAAAGATACTCTTAATTTTGAACCTTCTCATCACAGTGTAGGCATTCAATTGGCAGATTACTTAGCAGGTTGTTTTAATGGATTTATGAAAAACTTCCCTACAAGTACTGAAATTTTTAAAAATATCGTATATCCTATGGTTAGGAAAGATTTGAATAATGATTATTTAGGACGAGGTATAATAGGAATCCCTAATAATAAGGAAGTAAGAGAAAAACTCAGAGAAAAGTTGGATGGAATTATCTATTCCTCAAAATGAAAGAAGAAATAAAGAGGGAAATAGTCTATTTTTAATAAAAACTCAAAGTTATAGAGAAAAAAAGAGGGATGGGAATGAAACCCATAACTGAAAAAAGAGATGTTCAGGATAGGATAATAAATTACTTGCAGGCAATAGGTTGGAAATATATCCCACCTGCTGATCTAAACGAAAAACGTGGTTATGATATAAAGGAGCCTTTTATCCTTGATATTCTTGAAAGAAAACTTAAAAAACTAAATAAAGGAATAATAACAGATGAAAATGTTGGAGATGTTATAAGAAGGTTAAAACTTATACCATCAACATTTATGGGCAATAAGGAATTTCTTGATTACTTAAGGGGTAAAAAGACCGTTTATATTGAGAAAGAAAAAAGGGAAAGAAATTTTAAATTAATTGATTTTGAAAATATAAAAAATAACCACTTTGCCTTTACAAAGGAGTTTTGGTTTGATGACAGAGAAAAAAGAAGGCTTGATATTGTTCTTTTTATAAACGGCATGCCCATCTGTGATTTTGAACTTAAAAGCCCTACAGTTTATGAGGCAGAAGAGCAGGCACTTGAACAGATAAGAATTTATAACAACGCTTTGCCAGAACTTTTCAAATACCTTCAGTTTTATACCTTATCAGAGGGAATAAGGCTTTTCTATGGCCCTACATGGAAATATGAAAGTAAAACATTCTACAGATGGAAAGTTGAGAACGGTTTTAATTTTGAGAAACTTGTTAAATCCTTCTTTGATAGGGAAGAGGTTGTTAAAACTCTGAACTCATACATAGTTTTTATGACAGTTGATGAGGTACTTCAAAAATACATATTAAAGAAGCACCAGAGAAGGGCTATAAGAAAAATAATAAAAAGAGTTTTAGAGGAGAAGAAAAAGAAGGGTTTAATATGGCATACCCAGGGATCCTATAAAAGCCTTACAATGATAGTCTCAGCAGATGAATTAAGGAAGATTCCAGAACTTGAGAACCCTACAATTATTGTTGTTATTGACAGGCTTGAACTTGAACAGCAGATTTATCAGAACTTTCAGGCCTATGGCTATCCAAATATAGTGAGAACTGAAAGTAAGAAACATTTAAGGGAATTGCTTGAGAGTGATTACAGGGGCCTCATAATAACAACCATCCATAAGTTTGAAGGTATGCCAAAGCATATCAATGAAAGAGAAAATATAATTGTACTGATAGATGAAGCCCATAGAAGTCAGGAAGGAGATTTAGGCAATTACATGCGTGGATCTCTACCAAATGCCTTTTACTTCGGTTTTACCGGTACGCCAATTGATAAAACAAAAGTTGGAAAGGGAACATTTATAGCATTTGGCTATCCACCAGATGAGCCTTATATTGACAAATATGCCATAGATGAATCCATAGAGGATGGAACAACCATACCCCTTTATTACTCCCTTGCAAAAACAGAACTTCATGTTGATAAGGAAACCCTTGAGGAGGAATTTTTTAGGGTTGTTGAAGAAGAAGGGATTGCAAGTATTGAGGGAATAAATAAAATCATAGAGAGGGCAGAAAAACTGAAATCTGTACTAAAGGCAGAAGATAGAATTGATAAAATATCTAAACACATAGCAGAGCATTACAAAAAATTTGTAGAACCCCTTGGTTTTAAGGCTTTCATAGTGGCCGTTGACAGGGAAGCATGTGCCCTTTACAAGGAAGCAATTGATAAGTATCTCCCTCAAGATTATACCAAAGTTGTATATACTTCAAATTACAAGGATAGCGAACTTCTCAAAAAATACCATATTTCAGAAGATGAGGAAAAGATTATAAGAAAGAATTTTAAATCTCCCGAAAAACTCCCTAAAATTCTGATAGTTACTGAAAAACTTCTTACGGGCTATGATGCTCCCCTTCTCTACGCCATGTATCTTGATAAACCATTAAAGGACCATACTTTACTCCAAGCAATAGCAAGGATAAATAGACCCTATACTGGAAAAACATGCGGGTTAATCATGGATTACGTTGGAATATTTGAAAATTTACAAAGGGCATTGGCATTTTATTCCAAGGATGTAGAGGCAGGCCTTATTGATTATGATAATCTTAAAGAAAGATTCAAAGATCTAATGGATAAAGCATTTGAAATTTTAAAAGAGATTGATTTAGAAGATGAGGAAAAAAGAATCCAAAATATAATCGATTACTTCTTTGAAGAGGATAAAAAAGAGGAATATATAAAAATATTCAAGCAAATTCAAGAGATATACGAGATATTATCTCCAGATGAGTTTTTAAGGGACTATATTGAAAAATATAAATTGCTTATACAAATTTATAATATAATTTATCAAACTTACAATCCCGAGGTTGAGAAAAGAAAAATAAGAAGGGATATTCTCAAAAAGACTGAAGAACTAATAAAGAAAAACGTTGAACTTTCAAATATAGTAGATAGCCTTCCACTTTATGAAATAAATGAAGGGATAGCCAGCACTATTAAGGCAGATAATGTCTCCCAAAGAGTAAAGGTTGCAAACTTATACCGGAGTATAAATATATACATTGAAAAAAGAAGAAAGGATAGCCCTTATTTGGTTTCCATAGTCGAAAAGGTTGAGGAGATAATCTCGCATCTTAGAGAAAGGCAGAGAAGTGTAGAATCAGCCTTAGAAGAACTAACAAAAATAGCAGAGGATATAGTAAAAGCAGAAGAAGAGCAGTTAAAATCTGGGTTGAGTAAAGAGGAATTCAGTTATTTCTGGATATTAAGGAGGTATGGAGTGGAAAATAAGGAGATGTCGAAGAAGATTTATGAAATAATTTCAAAGAGGAAACACTGGATTTTAAATGAAAATGAAGAAAGAGAATTGCGAAAGGATCTTTATAAAGTATTGCAAAAAGAACTTTGCAAACTTCAGTTAAACAATGTTGTAAAGTTGGTTAATGAATTACTTGAAATTGATAAAATCATAAGGGGGTGAATAACAATGAAAGAAATTACACGAGAGGAGGTATTAAAAATCTGTGAAAAATGGCAAAAAAAGTTAAAGGTAAATGTGAAACGAGTTCAAATAAGAGAGATGAAGAATAAATGGGGCTCTTATTCAAGTAATGGAATTTTGACCATTAACAAAGAATTATTGGAATTTCCACCTAAATGTGTTGAATATGTGATACTTCATGAACTTTTACATGGAATAATTCCAAATCATGGGAGAACATTTAAAACTTTACTCTATGCCTATATGCCAGAATGGGAGGAATTTCATGAATATATTGAAAACAATTAGTTAAAAACATATAATAACTAATATAATTAAAATAATTTTATAATAATTAAAATTATTTAATTTTTTTTAATATTTCATATAAATGGTGGATCTATGGAAAATATGGAAAAAATTAAGGAAAAAGAGGATATTACAAAGGATAGTATTGTAAAAATTGCTGCCAAGGAGATAATTAAAGGATCCAAAATGCTTGGAAAACAATGTGAAATATGTAATTTTCCACTATTTGAAGATATTAATGGAAATATATACTGCATAATGTGCAATACAAAGAAAGAAAAAACTACCACTACATCCATAAATAGTAAAAATAACATAAATAATAATGCCTCAAATAATAAGCAAAATAATGTTAATGCCAATTATACCCAAGATATAAATAATTTAGAAAATATAATAAATAAAAAAATAGATTATTTATCTAAAAAATTAGATAAAGAGAATGAAGTACATAGAATAATTGAAATTACCACGGCTATTAAATTACTTCTTAAATTAAAATCAAAATTAAATAATTAAAATAAGGGCAATATACTTCCTACCGTTGGGGCAATGGTTGGTATCTTAAGGGTTTTCCATATTGTCATGGCAAGGGAGAGGGACTGATATTTTTCCCCATGTACTACAAATACCTTTTTTGGTTTAGGTATCTTTTTTAAATATCTCACTAAGGAGTTATAATCCCCATGGGCAGAGAACTCTATTTTAACAATTTCTCCATTTACAGGTATTTTATTTTTAAAGGGGGTAATTTCCTTAACTCCCTCTTCCAACTCCCTACCTAAGGTATCCTCTGCCTGATATCCTGTTAAAATAATTTTATTGTTGGGATTTTTTAGAAGTTTTAAATACTGCAAAATAGGGCCTCCCTGTACCATACCTGATGTGGATATTACTATACAAGGATTATTATCAAAAACACTATTATCTGCTTTTTTAACATCGCCAAAGGGATTTAATCCATTTTCTAAACTATTTCTTATTTTTGGATTTAACCAGTGGGAATAGGTAAGATATATTCCTGTGGTATGTATTAGAGCCCCATCAACATAAACAGGAACCCTTTCCAAGGATCCACTTCTCATATGGTTAAATATTATGGATAATATCTCCTGAGCCCTACCAACAGCAAACACTGGGATTATTACCTTGCCTCCCTTTTTAAGGGTACTTGAAATTTCCCCTATAAATTGCCCCTCTAAAACCTTCCTTGCAGGTTTTATATCCATGGGAGAACCATAGGTAGATTCTATTATAAGGGTATCTATCTCCTCTATATCTGTATCTGCAGGGTTTAATGTTCTACTTTCCACTTCGTTAATATCTCCAGTATATAATAACTTTTTCCCATCTATATCAAGATATACTGAAGAACTTCCAAGTATGTGCCCTGCATCATACATTTTCATAGTGATATCCTCAGTTATTTTTTTCTCCTCCCTATAGTTTAATGACTCAATAGCCCCCATGGCATTTTTTATACTATCCTCATTATAGGTTTTGGATAGTTTGGATATATCCTTCCAAATAATATACATTAAATCCACTGTGGGTATTGTACAGTATATTTTTTTAAAATCAAAATAGGGAATTGCCCCACAGTGATCCAAATGGGCATGGGATACTACTACAGCATCTATATCTTTTGAATTTATATTGGGTAGGGAATTATCCGAGGGATCCATTCCACAATCCAACAGTATCCTGGACTTCTTTGTATCTATTTCCATGCAAGACATGCCTATTTGATGGCATCCTCCATGAAATTTAATTATCGGCATATTATCATCATCTTAATCTCTCTCTTTATTATTATATTTGTAGTTAAACATATAAACCTCTATACCTAAATCTATAAATGGATAATATAATAAAAATAATAAATAATAAAAAAATAAAATAACAAAGCAAAATAATAAAAAGGATTTCACTGCAATCCATCTTTACTTTATCTTAATCTAAAGTTTATAATACTATTTCATCAAAGGATTATCTAATATCCCAATATTCAGGAATATGAGGGAATAATGGAGAGATTTCTGCTTTTTTATGTTTTTATTCTTTTATTGGGTATTTTAAAATCTTAAGTTGTTTATTTTTATCTTAATTATCCTTTATTTTTTTAATATTAATTAATTTTTTATAGTAAAACATATAACATTTTAAACTTATTATGGATATAATTATCTCATCTTTAGGGAGTTTTCCTTGCACTTTCAGTGCTTAGGAGTGTAGGAGGAAGGAGGATAGCCTATGGAATTTCTACTTTTTAAGTATTTACTTTTTTTATTTCTTTAAGTAAATAGAATTTCTACTTTTTTATTTTTCCCATATCTTTAAACATTTACTTTCATTTTATCTTAAGATTTAGATTATTTTATTATCTTATATTTTTTATAATAATTTTATTTTTTCAATATTAATTATTATTTTTTTAATTTTTAATTTTTTATATTATGGATATGGGTTTAAGAAATTATGTTCTTAATTATTTATTTAATTTTTTAAATTATTTTTTATTTTTTTTAAAATTTTTATAATATTTTTTTAATACTGATTCTGTTAAAGGATTCTGCCTGCCTCCCAGTGCTTAGAAGTATTAAAGAGGATAATGACAAGATTTCTATTTTTTAAAGGCATTTATTCCTTCTTAAATATTTTAAATCCTATTATTTTTTTAATTTTATATTTTATTTTTAAATTTTATTTTTTTAATGGGTATGTTTATCTAACTATGTTTTTTATATAGGTAATCCCTCAAATAATTAAATAAATCTCCATCTTCAGATACTGCCTCCCTATATATGCCATAAATAAAATTTACGTCGTAATTTCCTTCTCTTAAAAATTCTTTAAATAAGTATTCACTATCCCCCAATTGATTGTTTAGTATTATCTCTTCCTCTGTACTCTCTGGAATATAGGAAATCCTATTATAAAGGGCCTTATTTTTCAATGCCTCCTCCAACCTTCCAAGTAGGCCCTTAACAACAGAACAAATTACCACAGGTTTAGATTTTGATTCCAATTCCCCAATAAGTTCCATTAATGATTTATCATCCTTAATATTTTTATTTATTATAAAATCCCTGCATTTTATGTTTATTTTATCCACATCATTAATATCAAAGTCCTTACCACTTAAATCTATTAGATAAAATCCCTTTCCATTTTTTTCATAATCTTCATATTCATCATAGTTAATTATCTCTGTGGAACCACTGTATGCAAGAACCCCATTATTGCCATTGGTATCCTCATTATTTACTTTTTTAAGTATTCTCTGATGTATGTGGCCCCCAGCATAGTATTTAAATCCCTGTGGAAGGTCATTAAGTTGAATCTCATAGGTTGGTATGTTGGAGTAGGAATATATACTTTGATGGAATAATACTATCCTATTTTTATAGTTCTTGGATTCCTTTTCCATCAAAGCATAGTCTTTAAGAAGGCCATCTATGGTACTTCTATATGTAAAATCAGAGCCCCCTATAAATACTTCCTTTTCCCCTTTAAATATATGATACTTTTTATTAAAAAAGGTTTTTAAATAGTCTCCTAAGATATTTTTTAATATTAAAAATGGAGTGCTTTTAGAGGATCTCTTTGGTATATCATGATTACCATGTATTATATAGGTAGGTATGCCATGATCCCTTAATTCCTTTAGGCCCTTTATTGCAGTGTATAGGGCATTAACAGAGGGCTCGGAACTATCAAATAAATCCCCACTATGAACAACAAAATCTGGTTTTATCTCTATTATTTTATCAATGCACTGATTAAATGCACTGTAAATATCATTTTCCCTTTCATCTAAATTATACTGCCTATATCCAAGATGATTATCTCCTATATGCACAAATTGCAAAAATATCACCATTTAATAATTAATTACAAAAATATTAATATTAAAATATTTATTAAAATAAAATTTTTATAGTTTTAATTTGGAAAACCTGTCCATTTTAACATAAACACCACTTCAGTTTATTATAGTACAGAACAAATAACCTACAAAAGAGATTTCAGTTTCTAACAGAATTCTTAGTAGTAATAGAGCAGAAAAAGATCTTTACCTCTCTTTAGGGAAGAAAACACTGATTCAATTAATCTTCTCTGCCCAAAGGTTGATACTCAAACCCTAAATTAAGACCTTTTAGAGCACTGATTCTAAAAATGATTCTAGCAGTTTTCCTTATTGAGGGTGTTTGAATGTAGGTTGTGATGGCAAGTGTTTTAATTTCTATAGGTATTTTGTTCCTTTTAAAGATTTTTAATCTCTCCACAGTATTCTTTTCTTAGCATAATAGTATTTTATGTAATTGTTATATATGTAATAATAACCCTAGTTCCCATCACCTATTAAGGATAGAAATTAAAAGATTATCAAACTAAGAATAATCTTAACAAATGGACCTCTTCTACTTACGGCCTGTATATATATCAATCTGAAGTTATCTACAACTGAGAAAAATGTTAATTTTCTTTTTCAATTTAGAGAGGGACCTGTAGTACTCCTGTTCCTTATACCCCTCAATAATGTTCTCTCTTTTCACTGCAATGAATGTAACATCCTATTTCTTCATTTTTTTAGAGAACTTCCTGCTCAATGTATCCCTTATCTCCTATGACATTTTCTTCTTTTAACCTTTTAGTAAAATCCTTTTTTCCTTGAGAATAGTTAATATGTTTTTTTCCAGTACTTATGTAAAGTAATTTATTATATCTAATCTTAGGAAACAGTTTTCCTTCAATAAAGTGAGTATAAGAATGCTTTATAACTCCATTGAAGTGCAGATGCAAGAATTAAAAGTAATAAGGTTATGCAGGGATATTGTCTCCCTATTGACCTTAGATGGATAGTGTTTATCTATAACTGGTTTTATTAATTCTCTTATTCTTTTATTTCTTTTGTGTATTTTTTATTACATCCATAATTTTCTCTTTAATATATTTTTCTACTGGGTTCATAATATTTATATAGGTTATTATTTATATTATTTTTGATGGGAAGGAGTGTGTCTAACATACCATCTCATATATAAATCCTTGTTAAAATCCTTAGTGCATATATAAGGTTCCATTAAAAAACAAGGGATTCTATCCCCAAAGGGTTCGTTATACCTCCGAAGAACCCCTCACAAATTCCTCTTTTTTTATAT
>JAHEQB010000004.1 GCA_019561555.1 Methanothermococcus sp. SCGC AD-155-C09 | reverse complement strand
TTGGTCTTTTCAATCATACTGTCTATTTCATTGGCCTCAAGAATAATAGTTTTAACTTCGTAATTTTCCATAATTATATCATATAGTCCATTTCTTTTGCTCTTGTTTAGTTTTTTACTATCTCTAAATCCTAATTCCTCAAATTTTTTTAAATCCTTCTCAGTAGCCTTAACAAGTGCAATCACCATGGGGCCTAAAACAGGGCCCCTTCCAGCCTCATCTAATCCTAAGATTATAGTATCATTATCCTCATACATTATAAACCTCATTTTTCCTAAATAAAATTAATTTATAATCCTGGCCCATTAAATAAATACGGCTATGAATAATGTTCTATATTATAAAGATATATTGAAAATTATATAAATGAATATTAATATATGATTAAAGTAATAATATAATAAATATAAATAAATATTAATTAAATTATAATATTTTTTGTATATAAAATTTTTTTGTTTTAACTTTAATATTATTTAGATTAATATTATTTTATAGATTATTTATAAGAGGGTGAGTTTATGAAAAAAATAATAATAAAACTAATTTCACAAAGGGGGCAACTTAGTATGGAATTCTCCATTTTAATGATGGCAGTTATTGTTGCAGCATCAATAGTTGGATATCATATGATAACATCTGCAGTAGAAGTTAGAGATACTAACATAAATATAATAAATGGGACCTCTAACGCCATAATAAATACATTAAGTGTGGTGGAGTAGAAAATTAAAATAAATAAAAAAAGGGAAAAAATATGAAGTTAATTGGTATTGTGGGAATGCCAGGTTCAGGTAAAAGTGCAATTTTTGAAATTGCTAAAAAATACAATATTCCTGTAATTTCCATGGGGGATATTGTTCGCCAAGAAACACTTAAAAAGGGCTTAGAGATAACACCTGAAAACATTGGAAATACTGCCATAGAATTAAGGAAAAAATATGGAGAGGAGGCTGTAGCAGTCCCCTGTGTTGAATACATTGAAAAAAACTATAAAAAGGAAAGTATAGTTATAATAGAGGGTATAAGAAGTATGTATGAGGTAAATTACTTTAAAAGGTATTATCCTTTAAAGATTATAGCAATACATTCCTCCCCTAAAACTAGATTTAATAGATTAAAACAGAGAGACAGAGAGGATGATATCTCAGAGTGGAAGGATTTTATTGAAAGGGATATGAGGGAATTAAAATTTACTATTGGGAATGTTATATCTTTGGCAGATTATATGGTAATTAATGAAGGAGATTACAACTCCTATTTAAATAATTTAGAGAGAGTTTTAAAAATTGCCATGGAGTCTTAATTTATTAAAAATATGTTAATATTAATACGAGCCCGGAGGGATTTGAACCCTCGACCACGGGGTCCGAAGCCCCGCATTCTATCCAGGCTAAACTACGGGCCCTACTTTAGAGATATTATATTATTAAAGTTAAAATAATCAAAAATAATTTTAAATAACAATAAACAATATATATATTTTTTGGTAAAATGGAAATAGTTTTACTATAATTTAAAAGAGACCTGTCCACTTAACATAAACACCACCTCAATTTATTATAATATAGAACAAATAACCTACAAAAGAAGTTCCAATTTTTAACAGGATCTTTAGTAGTAATAGAACAGAAAAAGATCCTTACCCTCTGCTTTAGAGAAGAAAACACTGATTCTATCAAACTCCTCTGCCCAAAGGTTTGATGTTCAAACTTTAAATTAAGACCTTTTAGAGCACTGATCAGCATGGGCGGATCTATAAGGAATTTCACCTTACCCCTACAGTACTTCAGTAATTCCTTTACAAAGGATCTCGTAATTAGATGATTCCTTGCTTTATAAACTCTCATTAGAATTAATTCATTTTTCTCAATATCTACAGATGAATAAACGTAATAACGCTTTCCTCCACCTTTAACAATAGTTTCATCTATCGCTATTAGATTTCTTTCTTTTTTCTCTGTTGTAATGGATAATTTTTCTTCAAACTTATTTATCCAGTTCCAGAGTGATGTTTTTGAGATCTATGAATCTCTGAAAGAATTCTGGCAGTCCTTCTTACTGAGGATGTTTGAATGTAGGTTGCTATGGCAGGTGTTTTGATTTCTATAGGTATTTTGTTCCCCTTAAAGATTTTTAATTTCTTTATAATATCTTTTACTCTTAACATAATAATACTTATGTAATTTTTATATATATTGTTTATCTTATGTGGACACGTCCGTAATAAAAAATAAAATAAATAAAAATAATAAAAATAAAAAATAATAAAAATATAAATAAAATATAAAATTTAATAATAAAAAATAAGTAAAAAATTAAATATTAAAATTTATAATCTTAAAAAAATTATTTTATATCAAGACTAAAATTAAACAGAAAAAAAGGAGTTTAAAAGGGAGTTTATGAAATAATAAAACATTAAGAAGAAGAGATAGAAAGATCAGGGAGCAAAAAGACATGGTAGTTATTAAAAAACTTTACTTATGAGACATCCATATAAGGTATGGAGTTTAAAAAGTAGTGGGGTTGTTATAAGTTATAAGACTAGGCTGCTCATACCTAAGAAACATGAAAAAAACTTAAAGATTTATTAAATCCCAATAAAAAATAAAATAATAAAATTTAATTAAAAAAGTAATAAACGATTAATAAAAATAAATTATATGGGATCAATATAAAATTTATTTTTTAAACAATTGGAGGAAAAAACCCTAATTACAGAAGAGCACTGCTATTTACATTAAAATAAAAGATTTAACTCTCCCTTCGAATGTAGAGGGATTAAAAAATTCTAACTTTCAAAAGGTTAATAAAGCTTATATCATTAAATACTCAAATCTGAGAAATAAGTTTAAGATTTATTGTACTTAAATATAATTAATATTATTTACTAATACAATAATTTTATAACCTACAATTCCAAATATCTTTCAAATAAAAAGAGGTTATGATATAATGAATTTTGGAGTATCCTCCCTTGTATTCCTACCTGAACCCCTGCAATCCTCCATGGAAAAAATTGCTGAAAGCCATTTTGATTGTTGGGAAATTGTATGTGAGGGCCACCATCAATTAAACCCTAAGAATGTTAAATATCTTATGGAGTTAAAAAATACCTATGATGTAGATATTGCAGTACATGCTCCCTTTTCTGATTTAAACCCTGCTTCAATGAATATTAAAGTAAGAAAACTAACTATTCAATGTATTACCGAGGCAATAGAGGGGGCCTTTGAACTTGATGGAAGGGTTGTTACAGTACATCCTGGATATATACCTGTACTATGGTCAAATTATAGGGATGAGATATTAGATAATAATTTTTCAACATTAAATGAAATTGTTGAGGTAGCCGAGGATTATGGGATTATGATAGGCTTGGAAAATATGCCCAATTATCCTGGAGTTTTAGGGGTAACCTTGGAGGATTTAAGGGAAATGGTAAAGGATATCAAATCCAAATACTTAGGAATTACCTTGGATATTGGCCATGGAAATACTGCTATTTCAAATTCAACATCCTCCTCCTGTAAATCCTTAGAGGAGTATATCTACCAATTAAATAACGTTGGAGAGGGCATTATACATGTGCATTGTCATGATAACCATGGAAAGGAGGATGAACATCTAAATCTTGGAGAGGGAAATATCAACTTTATTAATGTATTTAAAGAATTAAAGGAGATAAACTACAATGGCATCCTATCCTTTGAATCCAAAAATCTAAGGGATGCTATCAAAAGTAGAGACTTTGCTAAAAAAATCCTTTCTAATATTTAATTTAAATTAATATTAAATTATACTTTGGTGATATAATGAAAATATCCATATTAGGAGGCACTGGGGATCAAGGTTTTGGATTGGCCCTTAGGTTTGCCAAAAATCATGATATTATCATAGGTTCAAGAAAAAAGGAAAAGGCTGAAGAGGCCGTGGAGAATATAAAAAAAATACTATCTTCAAAGGGCATTGAATATAAAAATATAATTGGTTTGGATAATAGAATGGCCTCAAAGGAAGGAGAGGTTATTATAATATCCCTGCCCTATCAACATATATTACCTACACTGGCAAATATAAGGGGGGAATTAAAAAATAAAATTGTTGTATCCATTGGGGTTCCACTGGCGACTGCAATTGGGGATAAACCTACAAGGGCTATAATACCTCCACAGGGTTCAGTGGCTGAAATGATAAGGGATTATTTAAAGGAATCCAAGGTTGTTAGTGCATTTCAAAATGTATGCTCAAAGGAATTGGAGTGCATTGAGAGTCCTGTAGATTGTGATATATTGGTTTGTGGAGATGATAAAGAATCCAAAAAAGTAATTATTAATCTCATAAAGGATATAGAGGGGTGTAGAGGAATAGATTGTGGAGGATTGGAAATGTCCAGATATGTTGAACAGATAACTCCCCTTTTAATAGGGCTAAATATAAAATACAAATTAAAGGGTAGTGGAATAAGAATAACTGGCCTAAGGGATTAGGCATAAAAAAATAAAATAATTATTAAAAAAAATTAATATAAAATAGGTAATTTAAGATTTTAGAGATATTTAAGAGGAAAGAAGTATATAAAAAATAGAAATATCGTCATTGTCCTCTTTAATATTCCTAAGTACTGGGAAAACGACAAAAATATTCCCTGAAGGATTTATTTTAAAAGTTATACTATAATCGAGAACATAATTTTTTAAACCCATTAAAAAAATAAAAAACAGATAATTTAAAAAAATTAAAAATAAAAAAATTTAAAAAAATAATAAAATAATCCAAATCTTAAATTAAAATACTTAAAGATATAAAAAAAGATAAATATTTAATTAGAAATTCCACAAACTTATCTACCTTTCTTCTACATTCCTAAGCACTGGAAGTGCAAAGGAAACTCTTTAAGTATTAGAATTATTATACTTATAATAAGTTCAAAATATTATGTGTTTGGCTATAATTTAAGATAGGAACTTAAAGTATTTCTTTTTATTGTATTTTATTTCTTATACTTATTACCATGTTATAGATTATAAGAAAAATATTGCATCTTTGAATTTAACAATAAAAATTAATAAAAAATCAATAAAATAATTATTAAAAAAATAAAAATAAAAGAGAAATAAAATAAAATTAAAATAATATAATCAAAAATTATAAAATATAAAATTAATATAAAATTTATTTCTTAAAATTTTGGAAGTAAAACTATCTAAACTAATAAAAGAGCATTGCCATTATGTTAAAGTAAGATAAAGGACTTCACTCTCCCTTATAACGTCTAAATATTTTTTAAAGTTCTTAAAAAATAAGTTTAAGGTATTCTTACTTAACTTAATTTAATTTTTTTATATTTTTATTTAATTATTTATTTTTTTAATTTATTTAATAATTTTTATAATTATTTTTTTATTAGTTATTCATTATTAAATAAAAATGAGGTGGGTATTATTAAGAGATATTTAAAACTTTCAACCATAGAGTATGGAAAAGAGATAGTTAAAAAAACCATTGATTCCTTTGGATGGGAGGAGGTTGATTTATTTGATGCCATAAACAGAACCTTGGCAGAGGATATTATTTCAGACATTGATGTGCCTCCCTTTGATAGATCCTTAATGGATGGCTATGCTGTGAAATCTGAGGACACCTATGGAGCCGAGGAGGACAATCCCATAACATTAAAGATCTTGGGAAGTATAAGGGCAGGAGATACTCCAAATATTGAAATTAAAAATGGGGAAACTGTGGAGATAGCAACTGGGGCTCCCATACCAAAGGGATGTGATGCTGTTGTTATGGTTGAATACAGTGAAAAAAAGGGAGATACTGTAAAGATATATAAGGGAGTAGCCCCTCATGAGAATATTCAATACTGTGGTAGCGACATTATGGCAGGGGAACTTGTATTGAGAAAGAATACTCTTCTATCTCCCCGGGATATTGGAGCCTTAGGGGCCATAGGTAGGCACGGGGTAAAGGTTAAAAGAAAATTAAAGGTTGCATTGATATCCACTGGAAATGAATTAATCTCCCCAGGGGAACCTCTAATGGACTATAAAATATATGATGTTAATACCTACACATTGGCAGGTTCCATAAGGGAGAAGGGATGGGATTTCAACTTCTATGGCATTATTAGGGATAAAGAGGAGGATCTTATAGGGGCAATTAAAAAAGCCATTGAGGATAACAACGATATAATACTTTTAAGTGGAGGAACCTCTGCAGGAGTAGGGGATTTAACTGTTAGGGTGATAGAGAAACTTGGAGGAAAAATCCATGTCCATGGGATGAAAATAAAACCAGGAAAACCAACTATAATAGGTACCATAGATCCAAGTAATTCTAATTTTAATTCTAATTCCAATCCCAGTTCCAATACTACTAAATTAATTGTTGGCCTTCCAGGGTATCCTACATCCTGCTTAACCATATTCAATGTACTTTTTAATGAGGATGAAAAAACCATAAAGGGACATTTCCCAATTAGATATTTATCTGCAAAGGGAAGAACAGAGTATCTTCCTGTATCTGTTGTTAAAGGCCCTAATGGATATGTGGTATATCCAATTACAAAGGGCAGTGGAGCCATTACCTCTTTAACCCATAGTGATGGCTATATAGTAATAGAGGAGAATAAAGAAATATTAGAGGATGAAAATGTCCAGGTATATTTATTTGGAAATATAAAATTTGGATTGAATATTATTGGTAGCCATTGCATAGGTATAGATAAAATACTTAAGGAGGGGAACCTCTTTGCAAAAACTATCAACATAGGATCCATTGGTGGATTATTAGGGATAAAAAGAGGGGAGGCTGATATTGCAGGAATACACTTACTTGGAGACAATGGAGAATATAATATTCCCTTTTTAAAAAGATATGGAGTTAAGGATGCTGTTCTTGTAAGGGGATATATTAGAAGGCAGGGTTTCATGTTTAAAAGAAAACTACCTATAAAAACCTTAGAGGATATTTTAAAAAATATTGATAAATACAGGTTTATAAATAGAAATAGGGGCTCAGGTACAAGAATACTATTTGATAAATTTTTAAGAGATAGAGGCATTAAAGGAGAGAGAATAAAGGGCTATGAGATAGAGGCCAAAACTCACTCTGCCATTGGAGTTGCCATTGCCATGGAAAAGGCAGACATAGGTATAGGGATTGAAACTGTGGCCAAAAAATATAACTTAGAGTTCATACCCATTGGAGAGGAGCACTATGATTTCCTAATTAAATCCAATAAATTGCAGGATAGGGATGTTATTAAATTCATTGAAACCCTTAAAAAAGTAGAATTGCCATTTGAAAAGCCTCCTAACTGTGGAGAGATAATATATAGATGTTGATTACTCCAATCTCAATATATCCTTTAAATCAGTACCCCTCATTATCCTATTTTTTATAGTGGATTCCTTCTTTTTAATATCCTTTACCCTTTCAAGGATCTCTCCAATCCTATCCCTCTCTATTACTGCAACGCCGTTGCAATCTCCAACAATAATATCCCCTGGATTTATTAGGGATCCTCCACATACAATGGGCACATTCATAATACCCCTATCAATGGGAGTTCCTGCATTGGGTACATAACCCTTTGAGAATACTGGAAATTTAATTTTTCTAATATCCTCTATATCCCTTACATAGCCATCTATTACAACTGCAATAACTCCCTTTATTTTTGCATTTAATGTGGCCAATCCCCCCCATATAGCAGATTCATCCCCCTCGGATCTTATAACTATTACCTTGCCCTTACCATAGGAGATAGCCTTTATAGAAGTACCCCAATCCTCAGAGGAGGTTTTTACAGTAAGGGCTTCCCCATAGATTATATTTTGATTTTTATCTATGGGAGTAATACCCTTTAGAACCTTTGCTCCAGCATCACAAAGATTTGGAACTGAAATACCCTTTAAAAGTTTCATATTAATCATTATTTTTATTTTTTAATTAATTAGATGCATAAAAATATTTATATGGATGTTATATATCAATTCATAATAAGTAATTAAAATAATTTTAAATATTCCTTTATTTTATTAATTAATTATTCTATTTATATTTTTATTTATTATATTTCCAAAAAAAAATTATTATGGTAAATAAAAAACTTTAATTCCAAAAATTTCTATAACAAAAATAAAATAATAATATTATTAAAATTTAATAGTATAAATCTTAAGATTTTAAAATATTTAAAAGGGAAATAAAAACATAAAAAGTAAAAATTCTGTCATTATCTCTTTAATACCCCCAAACTGGAAAATGGCGTAACCTTTTAACAGGATCATAAAAGTTCATATTAATTTAAGGTAAGTACTTAAAGTACTTCTCTTTATTGGCAGTTGCTTCTCTTTATTTTTTTTATTATTAATTATTTTTTTGTATATCAAGATTATTTAAAATATTATGCATTTAACTATAATATAATAAAAAAATGATTATTAACAAAATATAAAATAATTAAAATTTATTTTTTAGAAAAAATTATTTATAACAAATGAAAAAACCTTGATTTCTACCGAAATATTATAAAAAGATAAAATTGTAAAAATTACGAACAATTTAAAATAATTAAAAAAATAAAAATAAATAATAAAAATAAAAAAAATCTTAAATCTATTAAATAAATGAGAAGGGAAATATATAAAAATGGAGATCCTCCTATATTCTCCCCTTGGATGTTTTCAGGAGGTTTTTAAAGATTGTATTTACTATAATTTAAATGTGAGATTATGGAATCTATAACTATAACCATAAAAAGGAATGGAATCCTTAAAAAATATAATGTTCCAAATAATATAACTGTATTGGAGGCCTTAAATTATATAAATAGCAATTATGGGGAAAATATCCAATATAGGGCCTCATGTAAATCTGGCCAATGTGGAAGTTGTGCCATGACTATAAACAATGAGCCAAAACTTGCCTGTAAAACTAAGGTAGAGAATAACATGATAGTAGGGCCATTGGAGGGATTCAATGTAATAGAGGATCTTATAGTAGATAGATCCCCTTACTATAAAAAAATACAGAGTATAAGAAACTATCTTCAATATGATGAAGATGAAATAAATATTAATAATTTAAATATTACCCCAAATGACCTTAAAAAATTTAAAAAAGTAAGAAACTGTATAGATTGCCTATGCTGTCTTTCAAAATGTCCTGCAAAGAATTTTTCAGAGTATCCAGGGCCTACATTTATAAGGCAACTTGCAAGATTTGCATTTGACCCGAGAGATGAGGTTGAGAGAGAGAAGGAGGCCTACTTTGAAAATCTATATAACTGTACAACCTGTGGTAAATGTGTAGAGGCATGTCCCAAGGAAATTGATATTGTCCATAATGCCATAGAGAGATTGAGGGAATTATCCTTTAAAAAGGGATATTATATTAATAACCATTTAGTGGTTAGAGAGAACATTTTAAAGGGCAATAGATCAATTACAAAGGATAAAATGCCTCTATTGGAGGATAAATCTATAATGGAGGAGTATATTGTAGAAAAGGAAAAAATGAGATTGGCCTTTTTTACTGGATGTTTAATTGATTATAGGCTACAGAAAGTTGGAAAAAGTGCCATAAGGGTATTAAATGCCCATGGCATATCCCTTATAATACCTAAGAATCAGGTATGCTGTGGATCTCCCCTTCTAAGAACTGGGCAAAGAGATATTGCTGAGAAATTAAAAAAACATAATCTTAAATTATTTAATAAATTGGATGTTGATGGAGTGGTTACATTGTGTGCTGGATGTGGCAGTACTTTAAAAAATGATTATAAGGAAAGGGAATTTAATGTAATGGATATAACTCAGGTTTTGGATAAGGTAGAGCCATTAAAGTATAAACCATTGGAGGTTAAAGTAACCTATCATGATCCCTGCCATTTAAGAAGGGGTCAGGGAGTTTATAGGGAACCAAGAAGTATATTAAAAAAAATACCCAAATTAAAGTATGTTGAAATGGAGATCCCAGATCAGTGCTGTGGAGCAGGAGGAGGAGTTAGAAGTGGAAAACCTAAGATATCCACTGCAATTGGTATGAGGAAGGCAAGAATGATCCATAATGCAGATGTAGATTATGTTATTACAGTATGCCCTTTCTGTGAATATCACATAAAGGACTCCTTGGATAAATTTTTAAATGAAAATATGGAAGATAAAAGGAAAAATTTAAAGAATATTGAGGTAATGAATATTGTATCTCTCCTTGATAGGGTAATTTAGGCCTGAAGATAACAATTTATAATAAATAAAAAAATTCTTAATTTCAAAAGAATTTAATAAAAAAATAATATAAAATATAAAAATTATAAAAAAATAAAAAATAATTTAAAATAATTAAAAAAAATAAAATTAAGAATAAATAACACAAAAGAATAATTATAAAATAAAAAAAGAATAATTAAGACAAAAATAGAAATTTAAGATTTTAAAAATACCTAAAAAGAAGTAAAAGCATGAAAATTAGAAATCCTATATTACCCCATCATGCTCCTAAGCACGGCATTATGAATCTTATTTTAAGATAAGGTAGAGATATATTTAATGTAAGATTTTCTTTATATATTTTATTCTTTTTTATCCTTATTACATAAGAATTATAGTTAAGGTTATGTCTTTGACTATAATAAAATAAAAAACCTAAGATTTTAAAAACCTAAGAATGAATAAATACATTAAAAAGTAGAAATCACATATTATCCTCCTTAATGCTCTGAGTACTGAGAGGGCAGGGGATTCTTCCTAGGGATTGCATTATGAAAGTTTATAATTAGGCTAAATATAAGATTAAAATATTTCTTTTTATCAATATTTTATCTTTTTATTGTTTTATTTATATTATTTATGTTATAGATTAAAATTTAGAAAATTATATCATTGACTATAATTTATTATTTTTATTTTTTTAATTATTTATTTATCATTATTTTATTATTTCTTATCATCATTTACCATTATATTTACTATTATACTAACTTTTTACTTTTATTTTTTATATTTCCTTCTTTAATTTCCTTTTTTTCCTTATTATCTTTTTTATTAGTTTTACTCTTATAATATCCCTTTAGTATGGGCATTTTTGGAAAATCCTCCAAGAGATAGGGATATGGCTCATGTATTTCACTTATTACAACAATATGTGCAGGAGGATGAATTTTTCTTATTTTATCAATTGCCTCTGGAGCATTTTCTTGAATTTTAACTAAACATGCCCTTTTACAGGGTTTTTTAATTGTGCCTAAGATATACTTTAAAATCTCATCTGCAGCCTCTGGAACCATAATTCTGGGCTTTCCAAGTATTATAAGTTTTCCATGCCTGTGTATATCCGCCAGGGCATTTTTTATTTTTTCGTAATTATCTCCCCTAATAAGCAATAAAACCATAAATTCCACCGTGTTTTAAATATTTAAAAATAATAAAAATTACTTAATGGAAATGGGTTAATATAATAAATATGCTATATAAACATTAGGTATTTATAAACCTATAGGATAATTCCTTATAATTAAATATTCCCTAAAGGGATAATATCATAATATTTAATATAGGTAATATTATCAAGGATAAAATTGTAGTTATAAAACATGCAGAGGCCACAAGTTTAATATCCAATCCATAGAGAAGAGAAAATACCAAGGACATCATTGCTGAGGGCATTGCTGATTGTAGTATTACTACATTTTTATCCAATCCCTCAACAGAGAAAGAAGTGGTTAAAATAATTGCCAACAGTGGAGCAAATACCATTCTAACAATCAACGCTATAATACCAAATAATACCCCAAATCTTGCAGAACTTGGAGATAGGGACAATCCAAGGGATATCATTATTAAGGGTATTGTGGCATTGGATAAGTAGTTAAGTGTATTTATAATATAATTGGGAAAGTCCTCTATGGTAAACCCCAAGAATATAAGAACAATACTTAAAATACCGGTTAATAATGGAGGGAATTTTAAAATTTCCCTTAATATAGATGGAGAACCATGCTCCTTATTTACTCCAAATGTTATGCCAACATAGGTACCCATTAATAAACTGGCAAAAACACTTCCCATATCACAAAATATTGCCCTTGTTAAGCCTTCCATTCCATAGAATCCATATATTATAGGGTATCCTAAAAATCCAGTATTTCCTAAGGCACAAACTAAGATTAATCCCCCTATGGATTGATTATTTAATTTTAGAAGTTTTCCCACAGTAAATCCTATAATACCACATATAAAAAATATTGTAAATATTAAAAATGGCAACTTTAAAAAAATAGGCAAATCCCTAGGAGAAACATTTTTCATAATGGTTAAAAATATTGTTGAGGGCATGGCAATATATACTACTATATTATTTAGTACAGTTCTATCCTTTTCCTTTAATATTCCAAAATACTTTGAAAAATAGCCAACAAGAATTAAGAAAACAATTATTATCATTATATCCATTTATTCACCAGTTTTTTTTAAAAGTTTTCCCCTAGTATCAATTTCTTTTTTTCTTATTCTTGTTGTGGATATGGGTTTTTTATCCTCACTTAGTACATAATCATAAACTATTATTTTTAAGGGTTTTAAATTATTTTTTAATCTTATTTTATTTATTTTTTTAGCATTTTCCTCTGTTTCTGGAGTAACTACAATTATATCATAATCATTTATTATAGCATCTCCATAGGGATCATCTATTACTTCTATATGATAGGATAGGTTTAGACTATCTAAGTATTCCCTTAAATTCTTCAACCTAACATTTAAAGGATTTATATCATGGGATTTATAGGTTTTAGCAAATCTATCTGAGGTTATACCTATATAAAGTTCTCCAAATTGTGAGGCATACTTTAAAAGTTTTTTATGACCATCATGAAGTATATCAAAAGTCCCTCCAAGGGCTACCTTAGGCATTTATATCACACATTTCTATAATGGATTTATATCGATTTTATTAAATAATTATTTATTTTTTATATTGATTGTCCTTTATTTCTTATTTTATTTTTTTAATTATTTTTTTGTTTTAATTTATTATTTTTTTATTTTTTGAAATTAAAGTTTTTTATTTATTATAATAGTTTTGTTCATAATTATAAAAAAATAAAATTAATAAAAAATTATTATCTTCAATAAAATAATAATTAAAGAAATATGATTAATAATATTTATTCTTAAATAAAAATATTATAGAGCAGTATAAATAAAAAGGCTAAAATAATAAAGAGAAATACTTTAATTCCTTATTTTTACTTGATAATATTAATGATTTTCCTGCAAATGGTTATATCTGCTTCCTCATTATTTAGGAGGTAGGGAATAGAGGAAATTTTATTTTTTATGTATATTGTTCCTTTTTTAGATAATGCTAAAATTTAAAATCATCTATTTTTATTTTAATTATTTTATTATATTTTTAATATTAATTAATTTTTTAAAATTTTTATAATTTTATTTATAGTTAAGAATATAATTTTTTAAATTAAATCTAAGGTATAAAAAAATAAAAATAAACAAAAAAATATTAAAAAATTGAAATTAAAAATAAAATTAATCTAAATCCTAAGATATAAGAGAAAAAATAAATATTTAAAAAGATAAAGAAAAATACTTAAAAAGTAGAAATCCCATAACTACCTCCTTCCCCCTACACTCCTAAGCACTGGATGTGCAGAAGAAATCCTTTAAGTATAGATACTATATCCATAATAGGTTTAAATTATTGTATGCTTGACTATATTTAATATTTTTTCTGTAAAAGAGTTCTCCTTGTGCTTAGTAGTATTAGAAGGACAACAATAGGGCTTTTAGTTTTTATTTTGCCCTTTTTAAATGTTTTATTAATAAAAACCTTAAATTATTTATTTTATCTTAATTATTTTTATTTTATTATTTTTTTATTTTATAACAATTATTTTTTAATAGATTCTTAATGAGAAAGTTTTATTTACTAATAACTTCTTAATACTCAATTATATCCTCTATTCTAAAATATCATAGAGAGTATTTCTCTCCTTTGGGATTCTACCTATGTTAATTATAGTATTTCGTATATTCTCCACTGATATATTAACCCCATGTTCAGCCCCAGCAGATTTGGATATATTCTCCTCCATAAGGGTTCCCCCAAAATCATTGGCACCGCACTTTAAAGAGATCTGTGCCATCTTTATTCCTAACTTAACCCAGGAAACCTGTATATTTTTAATAACCTCCTTAAATAATATTCTACTTATGGCATACATCTTTAAATCATCTATGCCTGTAGCCCCACTACGGGCCCTGCCCTTAAGATATATTGGAGATCTTTTATACATGAAACTCAAGGGCACAAATTCTGTAAATCCTCCTGTTTCCCTTTGAATATCCTTTAAAATAAAAAGATGATTAACTATATCCTTATAGTCCTCAATATGGCCATACATAATAGTGCATGTTGTTTTTATTCCCAATTTATGGGCTTTTTTTATTACCTCTATCCAATCCTTAGTGGATAGTTTAGAGGGGCAAAGTTCCTCCCTAATATTGTCATTAAGTATCTCTGCCGCTGTTCCAGGCATGGTATTCAATCCATTTTCCTTTAATATTTTAAGGGCTTCCTTTATGTTTAATCCAGCATTTTCACTTGCAAATTTAACTTCCATAGGGGAAAATGCATGTATATGAATACCCCCATAGGGCTTTGTTAGACTATGGATTTTTTTTAGAATTTCCACTTGAAAATAGGTATCCACATCTGGATGAAGCCCCCCTTGAATACATACCTCTGTACAGCCTAATTTTCTTGCCTCAAGTGTCCTCTTAGCAATTTCATCTATATTTAAAAAATAGGCTCTTTTATCTCCCTTATCTACCTTAAATGCACAAAAATTGCAATCTCCCACACAGATGTTTGTGTAATTAATATTTCTATTAACCACATAGGTTACAACATCCCCTACTATATCCCTTCTAAGAGTATCGGCTAACTTTAATATATCAAAAAAATACTCCTCCCCTTCAAAAAGTCCCAAACATTCTTTCTTTGAGATATCCTTTTCATAAAATCCAAATATATCCATAAAATCACCATAACTGGCAAAAATATAATTGGAATGATATATGATTTAAATATAAATGTAATTTAAAAAGTATTAATGTAAATAATATAATGTAAATATTCTGGTAAATAATTAACATTAACTTACAACTTAACATAAAATAAAAATAATATGATAATAATAAAAATAATTAAGAGTAAAGTTTATAATGCCAATTCTGTTAAAGGATTTTACCTTTTTCCAGTATTTAGAGGCATAAGGGGGCGTAATAATAAGAGTTTTACTTTTTAGTTATTGCTCCCCTTTTAAGTATTTTAAAATCTTAAATTTTCTATTTTTATCCTAATTATTCTTTATTTTTTTATTTTTTATATTAATTAATTTTTTAATAATTATTATTACTTTTTCATTGGATTTTTTAAGGCTTTTATTTATTGTAAATAATTTTGTTTGGGATAATATACCTATATTTGTTTTTAAATTTTGTAATATATTATATTAAGTTATTTAATTGATTATTGGATTTAAATAGGCATATATATAATTTTCTATTTGAATTAAATAGGAATTAAATATATATAAATAAAACTAAAATAATTTATTGTATTATAAAATATAAAAAATATCATAAAATATAAAATAAAATAATAATATAAAACCTGGGGTGAAAAATATGAAATTTGGTATTGAATTTGTTCCTAACGAACCTATAACAAAACTTTGTTATTACGTGAAGTTAGCAGAGGATAATGGATTTGAATACTGCTGGATTACAGACCACTACAACAACAGAAATGTATATATGGCATTAACCTCCATTGCCGCTGCAACAAATAAAATTAAATTGGGGCCTGGTGTAACTAACCCCTACATAAGAAGTCCTGCCATTACAGCATCTGCAATGGTAACATTGGATGAAATATCAAGTGGAAGGGCAGTTTTAGGTATTGGACCTGGGGACAAGGCAACATTTGATGCCTTAGGTATAGATTGGGTAAAACCTGTTACCACAATAAAAAAGGCCATTGCTGATATAAGAGCCCTTATGAAGGGGGAAAAATTAGAAACAGGTGCACAATTGGCAATTAAGCCTATCTCTGACGTACCTGTATATATGGGGGCTCAGGGCCCAAAGATGCTTGAAACCGCAGGTATGATTGCTGATGGAGTTTTAATTAATGCATCCAACCCAAAGGATTTCGAGGCAGCAGTTCCATTAATTAAAAAGGGAGCAGAATCTGCAGGAAGAAGTATGGAAGAGATTGATGTTGCAGCATACGCCTGTATGTCAGTGGATAACATACCAGAAAAGGCCAAACAGGCAGCATCCCCTGTTGTAGCATTTATTGCAGCAGGTTCCCCTCCAATGGTTTTAGAAAGACATGGAATAGAGATGGATAAGGTAGAAACCATAAGAAATGCCCTTAAAAAGGGAGACTTTGGAACAGCATTTGGTGCTGTAGATGATACCATGTTGGAGGCATTTTCACTATATGGAACCCCTGAAGAGGTAGTTGAAAAAATAAAGGACTTATCTAAAATGGGAGTTACTCAAATTGTAGCAGGATCCCCTATTGGACCTAACAAGGATACAAGTATTAAATTAATAGGTAAAAAGGTAATTCCTGCTATAAAGGAATTATAAATTAATTTTAATTTTAAATATATTTATTATTTTTTTTAGAACTTTTTTAATGATTTAATTATTATTTAATATACTATAATATAATCTTATTAACTAATAGGCTACTAATTTAATTAATTTAATTATTTATAATATTTATATATTCCATTTTTATGATTGTATATTAAAATCATAAAAAACTACATATTCTAAAATAAAAAGATCTAATTTCCATTGGAATCCCTTTAAAAAAATAATAAAAAATAAAAAATAGTGAAATAAAAATATAAAAATAATAAGATTTTAAAATATCTAAGAAAGGAGTAAAATATAAAAAGTAAAATTCCCATTATTATCCTTCCTGATGTTCCCAAGCATAGAAACTTAAAGTACTTCTTTTTATTGGGTTTTTATTTTTTATTATTATTTTTATATTATATTATTTTTATTATATTATTTATGTTACAGATTATAAGTTAAGGTTACATTTTTAACTATAATTTATTTATCCATGAGGTTAAGACCGCAGTAAATTAAAGGAATTTTGGTGGTTATATATGACAAATAAGTTATTTGGACAGGTTATTTCAGGCAAAGGCGAAGGTAAATATTACATGTCCTTAAAGCCCTATAAAGAAAGATTTTACAATATCTTAGGTTATTATCCCTTTGAGGGAACGTTAAATATAAAAAAATTAAACAATAATTTCAAATTAGATAAACTTAATTGGTTGGAGATAGATGATTTTAAATACAATGGTAAGGAATATTATGGAGTAAAGATACTACCTGTAAAAATATATGGTAAAATAGGATATTGGGTAAATGGGGCCATGATTCGTCCAAAAAAATCTATCCATGATGAAAATATTATTGAGGTAATATCAAAAGTTAATTTAAGAAAATTCCTATTTTTAAAGAATAATGATATTGTTATAGTCAATGTATAACACTAACTGATCTTAAATTTTTATAATTCATCCTATCAAAGGATTACCTGTTCTCAGTGCTTAACTTTAAGGTTATAATTTAATCATATTTCTAATTTATTTTAAATGTACTTTAACAGGAAGGTTTTTATATAGTATTTCCCCTGTTCTCTTATTTCTAATTTCCAATATTCTATGAAGGGGGATATGGGTCTTCTTGTTATTTACATTACAAACAATAAAGGAATATTCAATAAATACTTCGCTTATTGGAATTTTTTTATGTATGGGGGTAGAATCACTTTCTTTACTTTTATGGATCTCTCTCTGGCTCACTCTATGTAAATAAATTATTTCATAATCTTCAGCAGAATAATCAGGATGCCAAATTATTTTATTTATTAATTCCTTAAGCATACTATCCTATAATAAAGTAAAATGAAGGTAATTTAAATACTCCTAAGTTTTAACCATTTCCCTTTTCTTCTCCTTCGCCAATGCCCATAGCATTAAGTATTTTGGTTTGTATGGCCTCTTCAACTAATTTCCTAAGGGACTCCTTATTGGAGACTGATTCAAAAATTCCAAGGTCAATACTTGCCGCTGCAGCCTTTTGATGTCCTCCCCCTCCAAAGGCCCTTTTCATTATATCCCCTACATCAATTCTTAAATCCTTTGTCCTTGCACTTATGTATATCTTATTCTCAGAGATTCCAAATACGTAGGTTGTAGTTATACCCTCCATTTTAAGTAAAAAGTCTGCTGCCTTTGGTAGGGCTCCCCTATTATTTATCCTACCTACATAGGATAGGGCAATGCTACTTCTAATTATTTTTCTATTTATAATGGATCTTGCAAGTATTTCCATGGATTCAGTATCCATCTCTGGGTTTTCGATCATTTCTAAGGTTTTTGGATCCATCAAATCTTGTAAATATCCTGCAGCCTCAAAATCCTTTTTAGAGGTTTTTCTTTTAAAGTAGTTTGTGTCAGTACATATAGCATAGTATAGAGCCGTTGCCAAATCCTGCTTTGGAGTTAAATTCAATTGAATTAAATACTCCAACAGTATGGTAGCTGTGGCACCTATATCAGGCCTTATATCCATATATTCTGCAATTAAATCACCATTTTCATGGTGGTCTATTATTATATCAATTTTATAGTTGTTTGGATCTATTGGTAATAATTTTGAGGTTGAAGTATCCACAACAGCAATACCATCATATTGTGTAATGTCTATATCATAAATAGGGGTTATCTTTACACCCAATAGATTTACCATTGCTCTATTTTCATCAAATTCTATTTTTCCCCCATAAGCAATATCTGAATCTACATTCCATTTTTCAAATACTTTTTTTAATGCCATTGCACTGGCTATTGAATCTGGATCTGGATTATTGTGCATAATTATTAAAAATAATACCTTTCCATTATCCTCGGCGTTCTCATTTTTTAGTGTGGTGGCATCCCTACTTTCCCTATGTTTTAATTTTATACTATTAACTACCCTTTCTAAATCCATTAATTTTCTCCGTAATTTAGATTTTTCTATTTCAAATATGACCTCTTTGGCTGCACATTCAATGGGATATATTACCTTATCCACTTTAACCCCTGAATATAAATCAGGATACTTTACAATACCTCTGGCGATCACGTATGCCATAGGATTTAATTCATTTATTAATTCCACTATTTTTTTGTTTATTACATACTCATTGGTTAATATTAATATGGTATCTGCATCTTTGATATTAACATTAAGAAGTGTTTCCCTTTCAGATGCATCTCCTACAACATATTCAAAATCTAAATTATCAACAGACTCAAATACTGCAGGATTTTTGTCGATTACAACAACTTTATCCAGTGTTTTAGCGTAATTTGCAACTTTACGGCCAAAAGACCCATAGCCTATAATCAATATCATGATATGCCTCCTAAGATGGGAAGATTCTAAAGTGTTATTAAAATAGTGTATTTAAAATTGTGAGTATTATCATTTTATAAATGTTTCGTAATTGTTATTATTATTTTTAAAAAATTAAATATTATTTTTATATATTAAATATATTTTTAAAATTATATATAATTATCCACCTTATCATAAGTATGATTTTTGCTAATATTTGTTTTTCTATATATCATTTTCTATATATATGCTATTTTTTTATTGAATTTAATATTTTATAAAATAATAAATATAAAAATTTATTCCAAAAAATATATATATAAAATTTGCACTTATACATAATATGTAAATATATATTCTAAATTGTAACTTAAATATTATATAAAATTTAAAAAGTGGAGGAATAATATGAAAAATGAGGTATTTGTAGGAGAGGGGATGAAATACATAAAAGAAAATTATCCAGAATTATATAAAATAGTTGTTGATTTAAATGACGAAGTATATACTGGAAAGGTACTAGACTATAAAACCCAGAAATTGATAGCAATAGCAATTACTGCAGCAGCAGGGGATGAGAGGGCCACTAAAAAACAGATGTCAAGTGGTATGTCAGAATTAGACATTACAAAGGATGAAATATTTGATGCATTAAAAGTGGTGCTTTTAACTTCAGGTATGCCTCCATTTATTAAAGCCGTAAGAATCTTAAATGAACTATAATAGTTTCAAATTTGGAAATTTTTGACGAATTTCGTAAAGATATGTTTATATAATAGATACTCCAAAGTATATACTGTAATTATTTTAATTACTTAAAATATAGTAAGGGGTATTATGAGTTGTGTAGATGCAAAGACCATTGTAGAGGGTACAGACTTTGAAAAGAAGCATACTCCATTAATTGAATGTAAAGATGTAGTTAAGGCTGGGGAACTATTTGAAGTTAAGATACATAGTGCAGGGGTAGATCATCCCATGGATGACAATCATTTTATACAATTTATTGAGGTTAAAATGGGGGATATTACCTTAGTTAGGGTGGATTTAACCCAGTATGTTAAACCTGATGTAGTACTGTACCTGAAGGCACCATCTGAAGAGCATAAGGGTTATGAAATGAAATTAAGTGCATATATGTATTGCAACCTACATGGCATCTGGAAGTATGAAAAGGAAATAAAGATAGAATAATTATTTAATTATTTAACTATCCTGAATATTTAATTTTAATTTAAATAAATCTAAAAAATAAAAAAATATTAAAAAAATAAATGGTGAATACTGTGGCAAAATACCAGTGTATGTGTGGATGGATATATGATGAAGATCAAGGAGAGCCCTCTCAAAATATAGCCCCTGGCACAAAGTTTGAGGAATTACCTGATACATTTAAATGTCCTCAGTGCGGTCTTGGAAAAAATGCCTTTAGAAAGATATAATAAGTTAAAGGGGTTAATAAGGGGGTTTAAGATATATACTTTTTAAGGGGTGTATTACTATGACATGGTGGAAATGTTCCAACTGTGGATATCTATTTCAGGCTGATAATATCCCTGAAAGGTGTCCTAACTGTGGGGAAAAATGTACCTTTTATGATGTATCCTGCTATACTCCAGAGTGTGGATTTACAGGGTATGATCCAAAGTTAGTTGCAAGATTACCCACTAATGAAAGTAAATTTTAATTAAAGTATAATAAAATAGAAAAATATATAAAAATTAAAAAAATAATAATAATGTATTAAAAATAAAATAAACAAAAAATAAAAAATATAAAAGGTGATATAATATGTGTGAAGATAATAATTGCCATAAAAACATGTGTGAAGATATTTGCTGTACAACAGGAGGAATTCCAGTATTAGGTGAAAAATTCCCAGAAGTAGAGGTTAAAACCACCCATGGAACCATAAAATTACCTGAGTACTATGAGGGCAAGTGGTTTGTATTATTCAGCCACCCTGCTGATTTTACCCCAGTTTGTACTACAGAGTTTGTAGCATTCCAAAAGAAGTATGATAAATTCAGAGAATTGAACACTGAATTAATAGGTTTAAGTATTGATCAGGTATTTAGCCATATTAAATGGATTGAATGGATAAAGGATAACTTAGATGTAGAAATAGAGTTTCCAGTAATTGCAGATGATAGAGGAGAATTGGCAGAAATGTTGGGAATGGTAAGTCCATTTAAAGGAAACAATACCATTAGAGCAGTATTTGTTGTAGATGATAAGGGAACAATAAGGGCTATAATATACTATCCACAGGAAGTAGGTAGAAGCGTAGATGAAGTAATCAGATTAGTTAAGGCCCTTCAAACATCAGATGAAAAGGGAGTAGCAACTCCAGAAAATTGGCCAAATAATGAAATGTTAAAGGACAAGGTAATAATACCTCCAGCATCAACTATAGAGGAAGCAGAAGAGAGGAAAAAGGCTGCTGAGAAGGGAGAAATTGAGTGCTATGACTGGTGGTTCTGCTATAAAAACTTAGAATAAATTATTTTTAATTTTTTTCTTTTTAATAAGGTATTTTTTTATATAAAACCTTATTTTAAAGGTATCAATTAAATTATCATACTATATGGGGACGATATTGTGAATAATAAAACATTGGAAAATTTAACTAAGGCATACATAGGTGAGAGTTTAGCAAGAAATAGATACACATGTTTTGCAAAGATTGCTAAACAGGAAGGCTATGAAAAGATATCAGAGATCTTTTTATTAACTGCTGAGAATGAAAGAGAACATGCTAAGTGGATATACTATTTAGCAAATGAACTTAAAGAGAAGTGTAATTTAAAGGGTAGTATACTGAATATAGATGTTGAGGTACCTATTGTATTTGGGAATACTGCTGAAAACCTAAAGTCTGCAATTGAAGGGGAAAATTTTGAAAACACTGAAATGTATCCAGAGTATGCTAAAATAGCCGAAGAGGAAGGATTCAAAGATATAGCAGAGAGGTTAAGGGCTATCGGGGTGGCTGAAAGACATCATGAAGAGAGGTTTAAGAAACTACTTGAGGCCTTAGATAACTTCTATAAAAAGGATGAGCCTGTAGAATGGGTTTGCATGAAATGTGGCTATGTTCATAAAAATAATGAGCCTCCAAAGGAATGTCCATCCTGCAGTCACTCAGAAAAATACTTTGAAATAAAATGTGAAAAATATTAATATATAAAATAAAAATAAATGGAGGGGATAAATTATGAAAACTGCTTTTTTAGTTTTCTCCTATTTACACAAGGAAAAACCTAACATGCCCATAATGTTCCATACCTTACTATTTGCCAAGGAAATGAAGGATAAAGGTGATGAGGTTAAAATAATATTGGAAGGAGAGGGAGTTTTATGGGCAAAAGATCTATTAAATGAGGATCATCCACTACATAACCATGTAAAACCCCTATTTGAAGACATTGTAGTTTGTGAGGCATGTGCAGGTATGTTTAATGTACTTGAGGATATAAAGGATAAAGTAACCATTGAAAATGTCCTATATGGCCATATAAGTTTAAGGAAGTATTTAGAGGAGGACTATAGAATTATAGAACTTTAAAATATAAATTATTTAAATTTATTAGATTTTTTATATTCTAATATATTAGTTTATTTATATAAATAAATATGTATAGGTGAAACTATGGTGATACTTTCAAAGAGTTTCAATGAAAATATACCTAAGATGGTAATTGAAACTGGAAAGGACATCTTAGGTGAAGAGCATATATATTCATTTCAGAGATGCTATCAATGTGGAACATGCACTGGTACCTGTCCCAGTGGGAGAATTACTCCATTTAAAACAAGAAAACTAATAAGAAAAATACTCTGTGGAATGGATGTTTTTCATGAAGAGGATATGTGGATGTGCACCACCTGCTACGAATGTTATGAAAAGTGTCCAAGGGATGTCAAAATAACTGATATAATAAAGGCTGCAAGAAATGTGGCCTGTAAAATGGGAGCAATAGCTGAACCCCATAGAAAAACAGCATTGTATGTATTTTTGACAGGTCATGCAGTACCTGTTAATGATGAAGTAAAAAAAGTTAGAAAAAACATTGGACTAACAGAAACTCCCCCTACAACTCACAAATACCCTGAAGTACTTGAGGATATAAGGGGAATTATGGCAGATTTAGATCTATGTAATAAGGTAGGAATATGTCCAACAACCAAGGTCCTGAAGGAAATTAAGCCAGTAAAATGGGAAGACATGAGTGAATAATCCCTTATAAAATATTTATAACAAATAAAAAACCTCAATTCTTATTACAAAAAATCCCTATAAAGAACAATAATTATAAAAATTATTATTAAAAAATAAAAAATAAAGCTACAAAAAATCTAAGATTTTAAAATACTTAAGAAGGGGTAAAGGCATAAAAAGATCCCATTATTATTCTCCCCATACTCCAAGAACTGGGGGGGCGGTAAAATTTCTTTACAGGTATATATTATAAGATAAGGACTTAAATATTTCTCTTTATTACTATTTTATCTCATTATAATATATTATTTTAATTTATTAAGTTAGAAATTATGTACTTGACTATAAATAGGATATTAATGTGTTTAACTAAATAGAAAAGAATAAATCTATAAAAAATATATTCCTAAAAAATCTCACCTATAAAACATCTATAATAATAGTTATTAAAAAATAAATAAGGTGATATTATGGCTATTAAAATAAAGGATGACATATATTGGATTGGTACAATAGATTGGGAAATTAGAGAATTTCATGGTTATGGAACCCCAAATGGAAGTACATATAACTCCTATTTGATAAAGGATGAAAAAAATGTATTGATAGATTGTGCTAAGGAATATATGTTTGAGGAATTGTTAATAGGCCTTAAATCTGCAAAGATTAATCCTGAGGATATTGATTATATAGTAATAAATCATTCTGAAAAGGACCATAGTGGATGCTTAGAAAAACTAATAAAATATACTAATGCAACTATTATTACAAATGAAAAATGTAAGGAACTTCTTGAACTTCAATACAATACTGATGGTTGGGAATATATTATCGTAGATAATAACCCTGAGATAAATATAGGTAAGAGAACCTTAAAATTCATAAAAACCCCTATGTTACACTGGCCAGATAATATGGTAACTTATTCCATTGAGGATAAAATACTCTTCTCCAATGATGCCTTTGGCCAACATGTAGCCACCTCTGAAAGATTTGATTATCAAGTTGAGGAATTGGAAGTTCTTTATGATGATACCAAAGAATACTTTGCAAATATACTTTTACCCTATAGAATGTTAGTTCCTGGAGCCATAGAGGCCTTAAAAAACTTAGATATTGAATATATATGCCCCTCCCATGGTGTGATATGGAAAGACCATATAAAAGATATTATGGAAAAGTACTTAGAATGGTCCTCAGATGAGTATAAAAATAAGGCTGTAATTGTCTATGATTCTATGTATAACTCCACTAAGAAGATAGCCTACAACATAGGTAATGGTTTATTAAAGGGAGGTGTTGAAGTTAGAATATATAATACTTCAAAAACCCCAATGAATAAAATTATGAAGGATATTTTAGATGCTAAGTATGTATTAGTAGGATCCCCAACATTGAATTCCAACATATACCATACAGTGGCCATGTTTTTAGCATATATGGAGGGATTAAAGCCATCAGGTGATAAAATAGGTGTTGCCTTTGGATCCTATGGATGGATGGAAATGGCCACAGGCATTATTAAAAAAACCTTTGAAAAATTAAACTTTAAAATCATAGAGGATGAATGTTTAACCTGTAGGTTTGTTCCAAAGGAGGAATATCTATCTAAATGCTATGAATTTGGGAAAAAATTGGCTCAAATGGATTAATCTATCATTATTCTTTATTTTAACATTATTTTAATCTCAATTATATATATTAATCTTAAGAAAATAAAGTATAAGGGAAATAAATATTATATATTAAAGACATTAGAAAATATAATATAGAAAATTATAAAAATTATATATTTTTTTATCACAATATATAATAGATAGGGAATTAAAAACCCCTATTAAAATAACAGGGAGGAATGGTTATGATAACAACAAATCATCCCTTGTATGAAGCATTAAGGGATATACAGGATTTTAAGTTAAAATTAGCAGAATACTTTAAGGATAAGGATGTATTCCCAATAAAGAGTAGAGTTGAATTGGCTGGAGCCTTGCCCTGTGGGGTATCATTGCCCTGTGGAGAAATTGAGGCTTCAGAATTGGTAAAGTTAATGACTGATGCTGATTTCCCAATTAAGGATGTGGAGGATTTAGTAATAAAGTTATCCAATAAGTGTGTAATAAAAAAGAAGGAATAAACTTTTAAATCCTTATTTTATATTTATTCATAGCCCTAAAAAAATATTTATAGTTATAAAAAATCTAATATTCATTAAAGTAAAAAAAATAATAATTAAAAATTAATATAAAAATAAAAAAATTAAAAAAAAGAATAATAAAGGATAATTAAAAGAAATAAAAATAGAAAAATATTGGGGTTTTAAAATATTTAAAAGAGTAATAATATAAAAGGTAGAAATCCTATACTATTTCATTATATTTCTCTGAGCATTGGGGTATGGGCAATTCTCTCTAAAGAATTTATTATGGAATCTATAATTAACTTAAGATAGGAACTTGAAGTATTTCTCATTTACTAATATTTTATCCTTTTACTATATCATTTTATGTATAGATTTAGGTCAATAATATGTTTGAATATAATTTATCATATTTTTTTAATAATAATTAATTTTAATTTATTTTTTAATTTCAATTATTAAATATATTAGTGTGATATCTATGAAAATTTTTGGTATAAGTGGTAGTCCAAGATTACAAGGAACCCATTATGGAGTTAATTATGCCTTAGAGTATTTAAAGGAGAGAGATTGCGAAGTTAGATATTTCTCTGTGGCTAGGAAGGAAATAAAATTCTGTATGCACTGTGATTACTGTATTAGAAAAAAAGAGGGATGTATCCATAAGGATGATTTAAATGAGGTTTATGATAATTTAATATGGGCTGACGGTATAATAATTGGAAGTCCCATGTATCAGGGAAATATAACTGGACAATTAAAAACCCTAATGGACAGATGTAGGGCCATAGTGGCCAAAGATCCAAAAATTTTAAAGAATAAAGTAGGTATGGGGATCACTATAGGTGGAGATAGAAATGGAGGGCAAGAGATAGGTTTAAGAACAATCCATGATTTTTATATGATAAATGAAATGATTCCAATAGGAGGAGGCTCCTTTGGAGCAAATTTAGGGGCCACCTTCTGGTCAAAGGATAAGGGAAAAGAAGGAATTATGGAGGATAAAGAGGGGTTGAGATCTTTAAAAAAGACATTAAATAGATTTTTAGAAGTTATAAAAAATAACATAAAATAACATAAAAAAATAAATCTATAATTTTTAATTTTATTTATTTTTATCTATTATTTTAATAGAGTTAATTTTGGATTCATCTATAATAACCACGTCCTTTATGGCTAAAACTATTCTATAGGGTATCAATTTATAACAGTCCTCTGAGGGAGATATTGGACTTTGTTCTGAAGGTTCTATATCCAAGGATATTATTTTACCAGTATTTTCATCAAATATCACATCAGTTACTGTTCCTATTATTCCGCCTTTATTGCCTACAATGGATTTTCCACTTAACTCCCTAAATGATATTTTAATAGGTTTTTCCATAATTTTCACCTTAATTAATTATTACTGCTTTTTCAAAATTATCCTTTCAACAATATTTTTTTCTTCTAAGGTATTTACATTTAATATAGGTTCTTCTATAATATATAATTTTTCAAACTGCTCTCCCTGTTTTGGAGATAGAATATTTATACCCTGAGGAACATATTTATCCATTACAACACTGGGACTTCCCAAGTAATCCTCCTTTTTAACCACTACACATAGTGATTCCAAATTATTACAATTGGATTTTAATCTATGATATTCCTCTATAATATTATTTATTATCTTAGGAGTTATTAAAGGAATATCACAGCACAGTACCATAAAAGGCTCTGAAAAATATTTTATACATTGGTTTAAATCATTTATATAACCTAAACCTTCTGTCTCAAGTAATTTTATTTTATTATTCTTTATATGTTCTATATATTTATTACATAAATAACACCTGGTCTTTCGAGTATTCTTAGAAACTGCAACATATATATTATTTATCTTAGAATTTAAAAGAGATTCTATAACATAATCTATCATGGGTTTTTTTAAAATGGGTAATAATGGCTTTTCAATATCTAAGTTTAATCTGGTGCCCTTTCCACCCGCCATAATTAATGCATCCATAATATTCCCATTACATTATTATTTAAGTTAAAATTAAACCTAGGGATTTATTGTATAGCACTTTGTATTTAAAATTAAGATACTTAATATAGTATTTACAAATATTAAAATATAAAGGAAAATATAAAGTTATGAAATATTACTTAAAAGTAATTAGTTTATTTAAATCTATTTATTTAAATCATATAATTTAATTCTTATTTAAATTATAATTTATTTATATATAAACAATTGGTGTTATCATGGCCTTGATTATAGATAACAATATGCTTATTGGGATTGTTCTATTGTTATTAATTTTCATATTATTAAGTAATTATATAATATTAAAAAAACTTAAAATATTGTATAATGATATTATTCGTAATACCAATGATAACGACCTTGAAGAAAATTCCAATGACCAAAATAAAATAAATATATTAAATGATGAAAAATATTATTATCATGTGTTAAATGCAATCTCCTCTGCAGAGCGAGAAATTGATATTATTATGTTCTCCATATATAAATGCAAAAAAACAGAAGAGCTATTAAATGAACTTATAAAAGCCAGAAAAAGAGGGGTGTTTATCAGAATAATATTGGATAAGGATGTCGATTCAAATAAGGAGGTAAAAAATATATTAGGTAGTGAAAAAATACCTATAAAGTTAGCCGAGGATAGAAGAATACATAATAAACTTATAATTATAGACAAGGATATTTTAATTATCGGTAGCCACAATTGGACAGATAAAGCCCTCTTTGAGAATAGAGAGTCAAGTGTGGCCATTAGGGATAAAAATACCATAAAAAAGATGAAAAGATATTTTGAATCTGTATGGAATTCCCTAAAATAATAAATACATAATAAAATATTAAAAGTATTTTAAATTATATAATTCTTAAAAATAAATATACAATGGGATAAACTATGAAAAAAAGTTTAAGGGTCAAACCAATTGAAAATGGAACTGTAATTGATCATATTTCTAAAGGAAAAGCCCTAAGTGTCTATAATGTATTAAATATAAAATATGAGGATACTCCCATAACCATAGCCATGAATGTATTTTCTAAAAAAAATAAAAAAAAGGATATTTTAAAAATAGAGGGAGTTGAACTCTCAGAATATGATGTAAATAAAATAAGCCTTATATCCCCAAATGCCACAATAAATATAATAAAGGAGGGAAAGGTTGTTAAAAAATTTAAAGTGGATATACCTGAAACCATTGTAGGCATAATAAAATGCACCAATCCAAATTGTATAACAAACATTGAAAATACATTGGGCAAATTTAAAGTTGAGGAAAAAAATCCTTTAAAAATAAGATGTATATATTGTGAAAAATTTTTAAACTATATAGATTTTACAATATAATTAATTTTTTTATTTTCTATTGTATTAAAATGTATAATA
>JAHEQB010000003.1 GCA_019561555.1 Methanothermococcus sp. SCGC AD-155-C09 | reverse complement strand
GCCTGTAGCCTTAGAAACTCCTATTGCTTCTGCTGCTTTTTTAACATTCATTTCTTTGTAGAGGTGTTTTATAAAATCCTTTTTTAAGGAGTGTTACATCCTTCTGCTCTCTAATCTTTTTATTTAGCTCTTCTTCTGATAAATGTTCTATAACCTTACAAATGCATTTTCCGNTCATGTTATTACANTGTTATATTTATAACATAAATATTTTATGTGATCATTACTTAATATATTCATGTTATTATATAAAGTATGAGTTTAGATAATTATGTGCTTGACTATAATTAATTATTAAATTATAAAAAACATTTATAGTAAATTCTCCTTAGGCACTCCTAAGCACTGGGAAAGAGGCAGAACCCATTACAGGATTTATTATAAAATCATAATTAATCTAAGTTAGATGGACTTAAAGTAATTTCTTTATTAATATATCATCCTCTTTATTTTTAATATATTACAAGTTTAAGAGATTATATGCTTGACTATAATAAAAATAAAATATTAAATAAAAAATAATTAAAAAGAGATAAATAAATCTTAGGGATTTAACTTGAAGGATTATAAAACAATATTAAAACCAGGATTCTCTAAGAAGGTATTTAAAAATTCAGTGTTCATAGGATACTCCCNTTCCATAAATAGTGAGGAAGAGGCTAAAAACTTCATTAATAAAATAAAAACCCATCATAGGGATGCTACCCATAATGTATATGCCTATACTGTTGCAAACATGAAAAAATATCATGATGATGGAGAGCCCAGTGGAAGTGCTGGAAAACCCATATTGGATATTTTGGAAATTAGTAATTTAAAAAATATAGTTGTAGTTGTATCTCGGTACTTTGGAGGAATAAAATTAGGATATGGGGGACTTGTTAGGGCCTATAGGGATACTGCAAAGGAGGCCATAGAAAATGGAAAAATCATTCAATTAATTGAAGAGGAGCACTTTAAATTGGAGGTTCCCTATAAGTTAGTAAATACTGTAAAAAAAATAATCTCCCAGTACAATGGAAAAATTATTAAGGAGGAGTATTTGGATAGGGTGATCTTTACAATATCTGTTAAAAAGGGATATGTTAAAGATATTAAAGGGGCTCTTAGTAATCTTAAAGTTAGGTGAAATATCTCTATATCCTACAAATGCAATAAATTTAATTTATAGAGTATAAATAAAATAATTAAAAAACAAGAAAATAAAAAGTAATAGTAAAAAATAAAATAACTAAAAATTAAATAAATAATAAAATATAAAAATTAATAAAAAAATTTATATTAAATGCTATAATAAAATATACAATAACATAAAAAAGGAATTTATAAGTATAAAACATCCCATGTCTATAAATGAAGAATTAATAGAAAGATAGAAACTTAGAAAAGGATATAAGGATCTTTAAAAGATATTGTTTCATAAAATATCTCTACAGAAAAATGAATATGAAAAAAATAGAAACTCAATTGGAATTATATAACCACAGGCTACATATACTAATTTATACCTAAAAATGAAAAAAGGATTAAAAGGCTCAACTCCAGATTTGGAAGAAAAAGACCCTAATATATTTTTTTAAGTTTTTTAGGAGATAAGTTTAAGATACTATATGCATTTAACTATAATTTAAGTATTTTATTTATTTAAAGTTTTTATTTAATTTTAATTTATTTTTTTATAATTTTAATATAAATATCTTATATTTATAAAAATACCATAGGGAAAAAATGAAAAAACATGTTTTAACCTATATTTTAATCTATATTGTGATTATTTCAATGAACATAAATTTTGCAGAGGTATCCATAGTGGCTCCAGCAGTTGCTAATACAGATTATGGTTATGTGGGCACCTCTGTAGATATTGATGTAAGGGTTTCAAATGGAAGTGGCCATGTTTATATGGATACATTACCAATGACTGAGTTAGATATGCAAAGTTCAGCAAGAATAGCCGCAAAAGTAGCCTTTGATATATGCAATAAAAACCAAAAAAAATATGATGTATATTACATAGTTAGATCAGATATTCCCATAGTTGGGGGACCTTCAGCAGGTGGAGCCATATGTGTAGCAACAGTTGCAGAGTTAAAGAATTGGAGTATAAATAAGGATGTTATGATGACTGGAATGATATATCCAGATGGAGGCATTGGACCTGTAGGGGGAATATTGGAAAAAATAAAGACTGCAAAGGAATCTGGGGCCAAGTACTTTTTAATACCCTATGGGGAGAGATACATAAAGGTAGATCACTTAGAGAGTGAAAATAACACCATAGATGCCATAGAATATGGAAAAAGTTTAGGAATAGAGGTAATAGAAATTAAAAGTATATATGATGCCATATATTACTTTACAAATAATAAAATCATTGAGAATAATTATACCACCAATCCAATGGTTATGAAAAAATATAAGGACAATACAAAGGATCTTGCAGATAAGGTATTATCCCAGGCTAACCATAACTATGATTATATGGAAAATAGGTTGTATCAAGAGAGGAGCAATCCTGATTTAAATTACAATATGGAATTGGATCTTATAAAAAAATTAAAAGCCTCAAAAGAAAATATAGATAGAGCAGAGGAATTATATGCCAATAAATCCTACTATGCCGCCACATCTAAGGCCTTTAGTGCAATGATTATCCTTGAGGAAATAAACACAACATTAAACTACATAGAATGTACTGATAAAAAAGGTTTTATAAAAGATTATCTTATGGAGGCTCAAAAGGATATAGAGTATAAAAAGAAAATAATAAACAATAAAAAACTAACAAAGAGTAATTTTGAATATATTTTGGCCTCTAAAAGTAGGATTTATGAGGCCGAGGATTTAATAGATAAGGCCTGGAAGGAATATTATAATGGCAATTTCATACCCTCCATAGGGTATGGCTCCTATGGAAAATTAAGGGGAAAAAGTGCCATATGGTGGTTAGGATTAGAGGATGGAAGTAATATGGAGACAGGGGGTATATTTAACAATCCTCTATTAACCACAAAGGAACCTATGGAGGAATCCCAATTAAAACACCTTGCCCAGAAGTACTTGGATAACTCTGAAATTGTAGTCCTATATACCTCCATGGTATTACCTGTAATGGGTATAACAGATGAGGCTAATGATAAATTAGATAGAGCCAGGGAGTATTATAATAATGGGGAGTATCTTCTATCAATTGCTGAGAGTATTGATGCCTATGTATATGCCACAACCTATCTCAATTATAATACGGACCTAGAATATTTAAAGGAAATGGCCAAAAAAAAGATAAACATGGTTGAAGAATACAATTACATGCCTATAAGTGCCTTGGGGTATTATGAATATGCTAACTCCTTTAATGATACCTTTTCAAAGGCCCTTTATTACAAATACAGTATAGCCTATGCCCAGATGGATATGGATATATTAAAGGAACTTAATTATAATTCATTGAAAAGGGCAGATGTTGGCTTTACCTATGAAACAAAGGACGGAGTTAATCCATCTTTAAGTAATGGTGGATCCAATCCATCTAAGTCCTCATACAGTATAATAGTTAATTTTGCCTATTTAATCATAGGATTGTCCTGTGGGGTTTTCTTAGGGTATTTTTTAAAGGGGGATAGGTAAATATTTCAATAAAAAATAAAATAAATAGAATAAATTAGGAAAAACTATTACCATGTTTATAGTTAAGAACATAATTTCTTAAACTTAATAATCTAAATATAAAAAATAAAAATAATAAAAAAAATAATTAAAAATAAATTAAAAATTAAAAAAAATAAAATTAAAATAATATAAATCTTAAAACATAGGGGAAAATTAAATTTTTAAAGAAATAAAGAAAAGTAAATACTTAAAAAGTAGAAATCCCATAACTTACCTTCCTCCCCCCTACACTCCTAAGCACTGGATGTGCAGAGAAAACCCTTTAAGTATAGATACTATACCCACAATAGGTTTAAATTATTATGTGCTTGACTATAATAAAAAAATAATTATAAACTTAAACAAATTTATTTATACTAAAATAAATCACTACTTTGATTTTCATTAGGAACTTAATAAAAAAATATGATTTATAAATATAATATAGAGTTAAAATAAAAAAATAGAAATTAGAATATTAAAATAAAAATAATCAAATATATAAATTAAAATATAAAAAATTAATATTAAAATTTATCATTTTAAAAAATATTTATTATTGGAATATTTTAAAATTCTTAGAGAAATAAGTTAATGTTATGTATTTGATTATAATATAATAAAAAATTAAATAATAATTAAAAATAACGGGATAAAAATGGAGAAACCTACAATCTGTGAAATAAAAGAGATAATCACTGAGAGTCCCAGTACAAAAACATATATCTTAGATAGAAAGTTTAAATTTAAGCCTGGGCAGTTTGCCATGTTGTGGCTTCCAGGGGTAGATGAAAAACCCTTTGGATACTCTTCCAATAAGGGTTTCACCATTGCCAAGGTTGGTAGATTCACAGAGGCCATGCATAACCTAAAGGAGGGGGATTTGTTGGGGGTCAGGGGGCCCTATGGAACTTCCTTTGAGGTCTTAGGGGAGAGAATACTTGCAATTGCAGGAGGCATTGGAGTGGTACCTATCATAACCGCAGTGGAGAAGTTCTCAAAAAAAGGTTTTGAAATAACTACAATACTTGGGGCACGTTGTAGGGAGGAATTACTCTTTGTAGATAGATTTAAAAGATATGGTAATTTACTACCCTGTACAGATGATGGAAGTTTTGGTTATCCTGGATTTACAACTGATAGATTAGAAGAACTACTTAGGGGGGACAGTAAATTCGATCTAATAATAACCTGTGGGCCTGAGATAATGATGAAAAAGGTTGTAGATATTGCAAATAGGTATAATATACCTGTACAGGTATCCTTGGAAAGATATATGAAGTGTGGCATAGGTATATGTGGCCAATGTGCCTTAGATGGAGAGGGTCTCTGTGTCTGTAAGGATGGTCCAGTATTTTGGGGGGATAAATTAAGATACATCTCTGAGTTTGGTAGGTATAGAAGGGATGGGAGTGGTAGTAGAGTGTTGATATAGAATTAAATAATTAAAAGAGAGAGGAGTATATGCTCTTTTCAAATAAAAATATTTTAATCCTATGTTTGTTCCTTTTATTGCTAAATGGAGTATTTGCCTATGATTTTGGGAAAATAAAGGTTAATCATAATGATGGTAGTAAAACCTATGATTTTAATATTGATAAGGTAGAGAACTACACCTACAACCTCAACTTTGAACACTATGGGAATATAGGCAGTGGTATGAAAGTTAATATCTATATAAATGGAAACTTAGTATATACTATTGATGATTCCAAAGATGGTTCTGGTAGGTATAAAAAGAAAGTTAGTATAGATATTACAAATTATTTAAATAATGGAAGTAATACTTTGAAAGTAGAGGGAGTAAATTTAGTGGCTGATCCTAGTAGAGATTACTACCCATATTACGCTTTAAATAAAGTTCATATAAATGAACCATTTACTCTTAGGGTACCAGTATCCCTTACCCAAGTAATAATATATATAATAACAACAGTGTATATTGGTATGCAATATTTAAAAAGTATAAAATCTTAGTTTTAAGTAAAATTATTTATAATAAGTAAAAAATTAATTAAAAAAACAAAATAACAAAAAATATAATAATTATTAAATAATCATTAATATAAAAAATAATTAAGAAAAAATAGAAAAATAGGATTTTAAAATACTTATGAAAGGTAAAAACATAAAAAGTAAAAATTTTATTATTGTCCTCCTTAGATACTCCCAAGCACTGGGAAAACAGGTAATCCTTTGATAGGACTGCTATTGTAAAAACTCATATTAGATTAAAGTAAATAGACTTAAAATATCTATTTACTATTTATATTTTATATTATTCTTGTTATTTGTATTATAGATTTGAGTTTAAGATATTTTATATATTTAGTTTAATTATATTTTAAAATCGTATTTTTAATATATAATATATATTTTTTAATTTTATAATTAATTTTTATTATTTTTTATTTTTATAAATTCTTATTAAAAAACTAAAAAAATTATTAAAATAATATAACCTACTATTATTAAATTTTATATATTTAGGGAAAAATATGGCCATCAATCTAATAATCTTTCCAGGATACTATATACCCCATATTGGAGGGTTGGAAACCCACGTTGATGAATTTGTTAAATACCTATCTAGAGATAAGGAGTTCAACATCTATATCTTCGCCCCACATATTCCAAAGTATAGGGAATTCGAAGTGAGATACAACAATGTTAAGGTATATAGGTACCCTGCCTTTGAAGTGGTTCCAAACTACCCTGTTCCCAATATATTGAATATCCAGTTTTGGAGGATGTTACTCAACCTCTATAACATAAACTTCCATATTGTAATGACAAGGACAAGGTTCTTCTCAAATACACTCTTAGGATTTCTCTTTGCAAAGATTAGATTATCTAAGATAAAACACATACATGTGGAGCATGGCAGTGCCTTTATTACTGTGGGAAGTAAATTCACAAATAAAATAGCCTACATATATGATAAAACCATTGGAAAATTGATATTCAGAAAATCTGACTATGTAGTGGCCATATCAAAATCTGTTAAAAATTTTATCTTGGAGAACTTTTTAGAGGATCCCAATATCCCAGTGATCTATCGAGGTATAGAGATCCAGTATATAGAGGGCATACCTGAGGATAGAGAGGTAAAGGAAAAATTCAGAGATAAAATAAAACTATCTTTTGTTGGGAGATTATATAGATGGAAGGGAGTGGATAATTTAATTGAAGGTTATAAACTTCTCCCTAAGGAGATAAGAGATAAAACAGTCCTAATAGTAGTTGGATATGGAGAAGATTTAGAGTATCTTAAAGAGTTATCAGGGGATTATCTTAACAACGGAATATATTTCACTGGAAAAAAGGATTTTAAAGAGGCTATAGGAATAGTTAAAAGTTGTGATATATATATTCATCCCTCTTATAAGGGAGGGGGCCTCTCTACTTCCCTACTTCAGGCCATGTGCTGTGGAAAACCTGTTGTAGGTAGTCCCTATGAGGGAGGGAATGAAGTAATAGTAGATAGAAAAACTGGAATACTTCTAAGGGATAACAATCCCAGGGAAATATGCAGGGGTATAATGGAATTTATAAATGATGAAGAGTTGAGGATTCACTGTGGTAAAGAGGCTAAAAGATTCATAGAGGAAAATTTTAATTGGAAGGTAGCAGTGGAGAGATACAAGGAGATTCTAAGGGAGTTAAGTAAGGGATAGAGATGATAAATAAATTTAAGGAATTTTACTACAATTTAAAGGAGAGAATATATTTAATAGCAAAAAAGTATTCCTCAAAGGTTGGATTGGATCTACCCTACTTTATAAAGGGAGGGTTTTGGTTATCCTTTGGCCAGTTTTTTAGTATTTTGAGGGGATTTATACTAAGTGTAATTCTTGCCAATATGTTATCCAAGGAATCCTTTGGAGAATACAGTTTTGTATTATCTATTTTAATTCTTGCAGGTATCTTTGCCTTGCCTGGTATGAATTTTGCAATAATTCAATCTGTAGCAAAGGGATATGAAGGTACCTACTTCAGAGCCCTTATGGAAGTCTTTAAGTACAGTTGGATTGGTAGTTTTATCTTAGTAGGAGCATCTGTTTATATGTATTTTAAAGGAAATTTTAACCTTTCTACTATCTTTCTGACACTTTCAGTGATGTTTCCCTTTTACTCCATATCACCATATTATCAAAGTTTTCTAAATGGAAAAAAAAGATTTGACCTATTATCTAAACTCTCCTCTTTCTTTAATGTGCTTTTAACATTATTTGTAGTAGCTGTAGTATTTATTACAAAAAGTGTTTTCTGGATAGTGGTTTCAATTGTACTAATACAGATATTAATCTGTGGTTACTTCAGTGTATTCTACATTAGAAGATTCATTAAAAACAGTGAGATTGATGAGAGTAGTATTGATTTTGGAAAGGGCATAAGTCCCTCTTTGGCCTTAACTGGTTTTGCAAATAATTTTGATAGTTTAATTATGGTTCATTTCTTAGGATTTTCAGAGTTGGCTATTTTTAAGATAGTAACTGTAATACCTGATCAGATAAAGATATTTATGGATTCATTAGCACCACTAATATTACCTAAGATGGTCTCCAAAGATGTGAGTAAAAAAGAAATTATGGGGCATTTTAAAAAATTTTTACTGTTGGTTATACTATTGATAGTGATATACTGGATAATTGCACCCTTTATATTTAAATGGTTTTATCCCAAGTATTATGACTACGTTTGGTTGAGTATGATCTTCCATTTAAGTTTTATATCATTTTTAAGTATTCTACCATTGAACTACCTTTTAAAAGAAAAAGAGAAAAAATTTGTAAGTAAATATTATAACTATTCCTCTATATTTTTAGTTATAGCAAGTTTTGTCTTTATATACTATATGGGATTAATAGGAGCCATTGTTGCAAGGATGTTATATAGATTATTTTTAATTTTTCTTGTATTATATTACTTCTTAAAGAGTGAATAAAATTTTATAGTCAAATATATAACATCTAACTTGCTATCGCATAAAGCTCCCATTAAGGTAATATTAATAATAGGCACATTATATTTAAACTTACAATTAAAATAAAAAATAATAAAATAATTAAAAAAATAAAATAAAAAGAGAGCAAAAAAACTCCCTAAATAAAAGAGTCAATAGAAATTCACCCTGCTTCTATAGTGCTCAATGTAGGCCAGAGGATAACAAAGAGATTTTACTTTTTTACCGTATTTGCTCTTTATTATTTATTTAATAATTTTAAGATTTTCTATTTTTTTGATTGTAATAATTCTTTTTTTATTTTTATAATTATTATTTTTTATTAGGATTTTTGATGGTAATTAGGGTAATAATTATTTTTATGTTGGAATAGACATTGTATTTTTATTTAAGCAAGTTTAAAAACTTTTCTTTTTAAATAGAGCAAATATGTGGGCTCCATTATCTTTTCTGTTATTTTAAATGTTTATAGTAATAATCTATAAGTATTTTTCTCATTTTATAGTTGTTAAGAATAAGTAAACTATTTATAAGAATGAAATTTATAATACTATTTAGGGCGAATCTTTAAATTTTATGTTATTTTACCATCTCCACAACCTACATCAACAACTCTTTTAATATTCATTTTTTTTACTTAGTTTTTTAAAATAATCTAAAAACTTACATAGGATATTATTCTAAATCTCACTCAATTACAGTTGAACCCCATAAGAGCAATATTAACAACTTTGCTAAATGCTTTACACATATTCAAAACTTGGATTTTATTGGCACCATAATACAAAAAATTAGCGTTATGAACATACAACAATTTCATCTACCCACCTATAAAATCATACATATTAACAATATCCCCCCCATAGCGTTCCCAGGTATATCTTTCAGATTTTTTTCTTGCTCTCTTTCCAAACTTTTTTATTTCTTCCTTATTTTCATAAAAAAATAAAATTTTTTCCTTCATTGACTTCACATCGAGGGTTGGTATTATAAAACCCTCTTTTCCATTCTCTACAATACTACCTGAATTTTCTGTTGTAATCACTGGCAAACCACATGCCATTGCCTCATAGATGGATTTAGCCGATCCCTCTAAGAGGGATGGAAATACATAGACATGATTCTTTGGAAGTACTCTATCAATGTTCCTTAAAAATCCATGAACTTTTATATTGTATTTCTCTCCATCTGTGAGATACTTTTTAACCTCTGGATAAACTATACCATATATATTTAATTCAGCATCCTCTAACCTCAACTCTTTCCAAGCCCTTATTAAAAAAGGAATACCTTTCCTAAGATTGACATTTCCTGAAAATGCCACTTTAAAGGTTCCAAAGTAGTCTTTTTCAACAGGTTTAAATTTAACAGTATCAACTCCAAAGGGTACTACGAAGATTTTATCTTTATCCACTCCCTCATTTATTAAAGATTTTTTTACAAATTCTGAGGGAACTACAAAGTAATCTATATATTGTAGTGATTTTTTTATATAACTGGATATTTCAATATCTCTTTTACCCCATAAGTAAATCCTTTCCCTTTCATTTAATGCCTTAGGAAATGCCATAGGGACATCTTGAACAATTTTTATTTTATTATTTTTTTCTTTTATTAACCTATATAATTTTGGTAAAAAATCCCAAGAATGTATTATGTTGTATTTTTCCAAGTTAATATTCTCTATTTTTTTCATTGTAAAATATTCAAATAAATAATTTTTAATATCCTCTGCTGGAAAATTTTTGTAGATGAAAATAGGAATTGCTGTAAGAACCTTCATAATCTTATCAGAAAATGGAAACACCTGTTTTAAATTATAGTTATTATTTAATTTTTTATAGTGTCCTCTACATATTATATGGTGGTTATATTCCCTTTTAATGGCTTCATCTACAATAGGCTTAGTTCTTGCACCTATGGTATTTCTTACACCATAATCTGAGTTTAAAATATATATAACACTCATCTTATCACAGGTATTTGTCTAGATTTATAAGTTATAGATAAAACATTTAATATTATTTTTTCACCAAACATTTTTTATTTCCTCCTAACCTCTACTCCATCTTACATATTACAAACATCTGTGGTGCAAACCTTGGAAACAATTTTGAAATTAACTTTTCCATATTTCCCTTTATTCCACAGTACTCATCTTTAATTGTATAACCTATTTCAATAATCTTATAGTCTTTTCTTAATAATAAATTCTCTAAAAGCATTTTTGAAAATCCAATTACATGGCCATATTTAATTTCATTTTTTCTATCCTCCCAGTATGGTGATTCCTGACCAAGTAATATATGTCTTATAATATGCCTCAATGATAATATATTTGGTGTAGTTAGTATTAAAATTCCCTCCCCCCTTATGAATTGTTTTATATTGTCTAAAAATAATCCAGGGTTTTCTAAGTGTTCTATAATTTCCCCTGCTATTATTACATCAAACTTTTTATCTTCTATCGTGTTTTCCCCTAAAAATCCTAAATCTAAGGCAGTTTTATTTTTAATATATTTTCCAATTATTTTACTTCTTTCCATGTTTTATCACTCTTTTTTAATAGATAATTAATTTTATCAACCCAAACATCTATGTTCTCCAAATCATCCACGATAAGATCTTTATTTTTGTTGGCTTCTGGTAATCCACCTTTATTACTAGTTATCACAGGAATGCCCAAATAATTAGCTTCCAATACAATCCGACCAAAGGCTTCATTCCACCTAGAAGGCATTAAAATTAATTTAGATATTTTATAAATTTCCATAACATCTTTTTGATATGGCATATAGGTTATATTTCCTTTCTTATATTTTCTGTTATAAGGACCCACTATTAAAAATTTTTCATTTGACATTTTTTTTGCAATTTTTAAAACAATATCCGCCCCTTTCATTGCATTATTTCCACCTATAAATGTGATATATATTTGATTCTCTTTCTTTATGAGTTTTTTATCAAGATCAGAAAAGTTAATTTTTGGATAATTTATTTCAGAATTCAATCCATATTTTTTTTGAAGTAGATCGTGCATAAATCTTGAATTTGATATTATTTTATATGCTTTTTTAAGCGCAAAAATATTTTTTGATTTGTAATACCATATTGCAGGATATTCAATTATCGTCTTAATATGCTTTAAAATTTTTTTAATCCCTACCTCATAGTTATGGAATTCATTCAAATTAATTTCATCTCTTAAATAATAAATATATTTTATTTTATTTTTCACACAGAATTCGGCAACTATTGGAGCTATTAAAGATTGTGTTAATACTATACTGTTTTCTAATCCTTTAATGTGATCAGTTATCTTATCATAAATGTAATTTTTGTTAAGTAATAAGCAGTATAATCTAAATTCTTGCGGTAACTTAAATTTTAGACCATAATTTATTCCAGAAATGCTTCCTATATCAAACTTCCCCACAGGGTACTTTTCATCAAAACATATAACAAAAACATCATATCCTTTCTTTTTATAGTCTTTTAATTCTTCCATAATTGACTTTTCAGCACCTCCATGAAATGAAGGAAAATACCAAGTTATTAAAAATATTTTTTTTCTCATTTTCACGACCTCTTTATTTTTACTATGGTTTTAAAAATATATAATTAATTCCTATTCAATAATATAATCATGAAAAGACTTCCATATGACTTATAAAAAAAATGAAATCTAAAATTATAAAAAATAATAAAAAATTTTGAAACATAATATCCAGTATTAATATTTTTATTTTTTAACATTATAAATTACAAGTTTAGAAAATTATGTTCTTGACTATAGACCGGTGTTCAAATTTTTTGTATTTGTCTTTATCTAAGAACCACCTATCCCAATCTTGATACAGAACTAAGATCTTTTTATTCATTTTTTCCCTTTATAACTTTATAAAAAGTTTCATAATACTTTTGTACAATAACATCCCATGAATATAAAGAAATAATCTTTTTTATCAGATCTTCTTTATAAATTTTAATTTTATTATTTTTTATCTCTTCTATCAGATGTACTCCTTCCTCAATAGTGTTAAATATGAATACTCCATCTTTTACCTTTTCCTTTATCTCTAAAATAGCATCATTTTTATAGGCTAAAATTGGTAATCCCATGGATAGAGCCTCTATATAGGTAATACCAAATCCTTCATATTCTGAACATTGAAAATATAGGTTAGATTTTAAAAGAAGATAGTGCTTTTCCTCTTCAGGGATTTTTCCTAACAATCTAACATTTTTTAGATCTTTTTCTTTAATTGTATTTAATATTTTTTCCTTTTCTGGACCATCTCCAGCAATTAAAAAAACAATATCCTTATATTTTATTTTCTCAGCAATTTTTAGTAATATATCGTATCTCTTTCTTTTAACCAATCTACCAATAGAGAATACTACAAACTTTTCGTCTATGTATATATACTTTTTTTCTATACCATGGGGGATATTAATATCCACTTTTTTTATTCCAGGGGGTATTATTGAGTACTTAATTCTTGCACTTTCAAGATCTCCAAATAAGAATTTTAGGTACTTAGCCTGGGTTTTGCTAGTTACAACTATATAATCAGAGTACTTTAATATATATTTAATATAGATATTAAGAAAGTATCCATTTTCCTTAGGATGACTTATATCCCTACCACTACCGTAATGATGTATTGTAAATACTACGGGAATGTTAAATAATTTTGATAAGATCAAAGAGGGCAGCCCCATTAAGGCGACAGTATGGATATTTACTATATCATATCTCTTATTTTTAAAAATAAATAGATACAATAGGTAAAAAAAAGTTGCTATGTTACATAGTAAAAATTTTGATGGTTTATTTTCTATTTGGGAGTACCATTTAAAAAACCTGTATATTTCAATATTTCCAAACTTTTCATATTCTTTTGAGTTCTTATCTATAAAGGGAGTTACTATTGTAATTTTTACATCATATTTCTCTGTTATACAGTAGGAGAGATTTTTTACACACTCTTCAATACCTCCAATTCTTGGATAATATGTTGGAGTTATTATCAGAATGTTCATATCATTTACCCTCTTTTTTTTAAAACTACTAGTAGATGATCAGGATTAATTATATCCATGGTTCTCAAAAATATAACTGCCGGAATTGATAATTTTTTATTGTTTAGTTGAGAGATTATTTCCCTTTTAAATCTTAAATCTTTTGATTCACAAAAAGGACATTTTATTTTATCCATCTTTCCCACCATTTTATTTGATGTATGCCATAATTACTCTTTCACCTCTTGGATCAGACTTTCTCAAATTTAAAAACCTAAATCTATATTCAGGAACGAGATCTTTTATATAATAAGGAATTTCTAAAAGATCTTCTCTTTTATGATATGCCGAAATTATTAAAACAGGTTTGTACTTTTTGATGGTTTTTGCCCCCCCCCTCAAAGCTTTTAATTCATAACCCTCTATATCCATTTTAATTAAAGAAACACCATTTATTTTTTCCTTTTCAACAATGTTATCTATCGTTGTTATTTTTAATTCAACATCTCCAAAATTTAAAATTTCTTCTCTATCTCCAGTTCCGTAATTTATAGAGGTTACTTTGTTATCGAGGTTGTTATTTTTTATGTTTTCTACAAGATAATTGAAAATACTTTCATCTGGCTCAAAAGCAAAAACTTTATGATCAGTATATCTAGATAGTATTATTGAAGAATCTCCAATAAAAGCCCCGCAGTCTATAATATTCCCATTTCTTATCTTATTTAAAATATCCTTTTCAAAATTTTTTAATCCATAATGATATAAAAATACTTCAGGGGTTACTATACTGAATTTCGTTTTTGGAAAATTAAATTTTAAATTTTCTATCGTAAATTTATTATTCCCAGTGAATTTTACTAATTTTTTCAATTTCTTTATTTCATTTAATTCATTATTAATACATAAAATTCTAGAACAATAATACAAAGGATATATTAAAGGATATAGGATAGTATTTCTTATATATTCTTTTACATATTTTTTTGAAACTTCATCTTCATATATGTCTAAAATTTTTTTATAATTTTTTAGATAAAACTTAGTGTTTTTAGTATTCTTTATACTTAATTTTAAAAATGTTATGAATATTTCTAATTTTCTTTTAATCATCTTTTTCACCATTTTACAGGGAGTTTATTAAAAAATTGACTTTTATTCTTCATTATTATTTTTTTAAAATTACTAATAAACTTGGAGGACTAATTTTATTCATAATTATTAGAAATATAACTGCCGGAATTGATAATGGCCATAAATTTTCATTTTTAAACAAAATTTTACTAACTATTTTACAACTTTTATAAAAATATTTGTCAGGATTAAAACAGCCAATATATACCAATTTATTTTTAAAGTTTCTAATAAAAAACTTTTTATTAAATCTCAAAAAGTGATGTGGAGGTATATCACTACTAGAAATTTCTCTAAATCTTATCAAAAATCTGTCCCTATTGGGAACAGAGATAATCAAGATCCCATCTTCTTTCAATAATTTAAAACAAACATCTAAAAACTCTTTGGGTTTTATTTGATGCTCTAAAACCTCTAAACATAGTATTATATCAAATTTATCTTTAATTTTATCTAATATTTTTTCATCAAAAAATTCGTTAATTATATTAACAACTCCTCTTTTTTTACAGGTTTCTACACTTTTATAATCAAGTTCTATAGCGTAGTAATTTTCTTTAGAAATATTGAATTCCTTTTTAAATACTACAAAGTTAATACAATCTCCTGCACCAACTTCTAATATCTTTTTATTGGATAGGTCTTTAATTTTAAAGTTATTTTTTAAAATTTTGATAGTTTCATCAGTCCAGTCTGGAATTGCTCTGTTTCCTTTGTGGAATTCTTTATAACTGCTATCTATTTCATCAATATAAACTTCTTTTTCAAAAATTAATGGGGTAAAAAATTCCAAATGGCAATCTTTACAAAACCAATGTTTATATTTTTTATTGTTAAGTGGAGAAACTATATTTCTTTTAAATCTTAAATCTTCTGATTCACAAAAAGGACATTTTATTCTATCCATCTTTCCCACCATTTTATAAACAGAAACATCTTAATCAAATAACCCTTATATATCTTCTCATCCCTATGCTTAAAAACCTTTTCCTTATAAAATGTATATAAGTATTCATCAATCTCTTTTAAAATCTCAACTTTCTCAAAAATTTCATTTAAATACTTCTCCTTTAATATCCAATCTTCAAGAGGTGGAATAAATCCATGCTTCCCTCTATTGACAATTTTCTCAGGTAAAATATCTTTAATTATCTCTCTCATCAATTTTTTGGTTTTGAATAAATCAACCTTCCACTCTGTAGGTATTCTCTGACTGAACTCTGCAAATCTGTAATCTAAAAAGGGACTTCTCACTTCCAAGGCATGTGCCATAGATGCCCTATCAACTTTAACTAAAAAGTTATCTGCCAAGGTATTGTAGAGCAAATCGAAAATTCTCAATGCCTCTCCCAATTTGTCACTACCTTTTTTTAAACAGTGTTTTAACTTTTCAGAGGTCCATCTCTTATAAATCTTTGGCCTTATGGTACTACTTTCCAACAATTTTGAATAAAAATTCTCAGGATCCTCTAAGGATAGTTTAAAGGCTTCTTTTAGTAAATAAATATTAGTATAACTGTTTAAATTCCTTTTTACTGGCATTTTTGATCCTATGATCTTCACTATCTTTGGTAATTTCCTTATAAAATCCATCCTGTATCCATTTATATGGGTTGCATAACCTCCAAAAACCTCATCTCCTCCATCTCCACTTAAAGCAACTGTAACATATTCCTTAGCCAACTCACTAACTTTATATGTAGGAAAGCCACTGTAATCACCAAAGGGCTCATCATAAACCCATGAATACCTGTCTATTAACTCTACAAAGTCCTTCTCTTTAAAGTAATAATGATGGTGATTAGTCTTAAGGGCATTTACAACTATCTCTATATAGGGAGTTTCATCGTATCCTCCTTCAAAACCTATGGAAAATGTATGCAACTTACTTAAATCTGTAAATTCTTTCATAACAGCAACAACAGTTGAACTATCCAGACCTCCACTTAAGAAGGCACCAACTGGAACATCACTCCTCATTCTTATTTTTACAGCATCCTTTAATAATTTTTTTCCCTCATCAATCAACTTCTCCCTATCATAGATAGGATTATATTCCGGTAATTCCCAGTAGTAATACTTCTCAACCTTAAAATTATCCAGACTTAAAATTAGATTCTGTCTCGGCTCCAATTTATAGGTATTATTGTATATGGTATAGGGAGAGGGTATATATCCCAAGGCGAAGTAAAGTTGAACAGATTCTTTATTTATGTTTTCCTTTTTGTTTATCCCCTTTACAGAAACTATGCCCTTTAACTCAGAGGAAAATATAAACTCCTTCCCCTCCAAGTAATAATATAAGGGCTTAACTCCTAATCTGTCCCTTGAACAGAAGAGAATATTTTTATTTCTATCATAGATTGCAAAGGCCCACATACCGTTGAACTCTTTAACACACTCTGTGCCTAAGATACTGTAAAGTTTTAGGATAACCTCAGTATCTGTTCCAGTCTCAGTTTCTAAGTCATATTTTTCCCTTAATTCCAAGTAATTGTAGATCTCCCCATTAAAAATGATTATTATATCTGCCTTTTCTAATTCCTCCTCCTTATAAATAATACGATTATCTTNAATACTATATCCCATAGGTTGATGTCCCCTTTCACTTGGATCCAAGATGGATAACCTAACATGGCCCATACCAAGGGAATTATCTTTATTGATGTAGATTCCCCTATCATCTGGTCCTCTATGTTCTATTGCCCTGTTCATAGATTCAATTTCTTCTTTATTTACTTTATTATTTAATCTTACAATGCCATTGATACCACACATGTTTATCTCCTAAGGAATAATTTTAATATTAATTATTTTTCTAGTTAATACTACTTATAATATAATAATATATACTATAACTTCAAAATCCACTCCCTATTATCTACAAACCAACTACAAAATCTCTTAAGTCCCTCCTCGATGGAAACCTTTGGATTATAATCTAAAAACTCCCTACTTTTAATTAAATCAGCATAGGTTTTTGGGACATCTCCCTCCTGCATAGGTAGGAAGTTCTTTTTAGCAGTTTTATTTAGATACTTCTCCAACAACTCTATGAAGTACATTAACTTTACAGGTCTTGAGTTCCCCAGGTTAAATATCTCATACTTAAAATCCCTCTCAATAGAGGAAACAACACCATCTATAACATCAGAAACATAGGTAAAATCCCTCTCCATATCCCCATAGTTATAAACATCTATGGGTTTTTCTAAAAGTATATTCTTTGCAAATTTAAAGTAGGCCATATCTGGCCTTCCCCATTCTCCATAAACAGTGAAAAACCTTAACCCTGTCATCCCTATTCCATAGAGGTGATGGTAGGTATAGGCCATAAGTTCCTTGGATCTCTTTGTTGAGGCATAGAGTGAAACAGGATTATCTGTTCTATCATCTTCACTAAAGGGTATCTTTTTATTCCCTCCATAGACTGAGGAGGAAGAGGCATAAATTATCTTCTCTATGTTAAATCTTCTGGCAAATTCAAAGATGTTTATAGTGCCCAATAGGTTGGATCTCTCATAGGCCCAGGGATTTTCTAAGGAATATCTCACTCCTGCTTGGGCTCCTAAATGAACTATTAAATCAATATCCTTATCCTTTAAACTTTCAATTAACTTAGGATACTTTGAAAAATCTAACTTTATAAAGGTATAATTTTTGTATTCTTTTAAANTATCATTCCTCTTTTCCTTTAATAATGGATTGTAGTAGTTATTTAGATTGTCTATGCCTATAATATTTATATCCTCATAATTCTCCAATATCCTTTTGCACAGATGGAAACCTATAAAACCTGCACTTCCAGTGCTTAGGAGTGTGGCGGGAAGGGAGTAGGTTATGGGATTTCTAATTTTTAAATATTTGCTTCTTTTTTATTTCTTTAAATACTTAATTTTTTCCTATATCTTAGGATTTAGATTACTTTAATTTTATTTATTTTTGA
>JAHEQB010000002.1 GCA_019561555.1 Methanothermococcus sp. SCGC AD-155-C09 | reverse complement strand
GAGGGTTATAAGGAACAGGAGTACTACAGGTTCCTCTCTAAATTGAAAAAGAAAATTAACATTTTTCTCAGTTGTAGATAATTTCAGATTGATATATATACAGGCCGTAAGTAGAAGGGGTCTATTTGTTAAGATCATTCTTAGTTTGATAATCTTTTAATTTCTATTCTTAATAGGTGATGGGAACTAAGGTTTATTTTTTATTATTTTTATTTATCCCTTTTAACGGAAACTCCATAAGGTCCTCTGCAATAGTGATATTTAAATTTTTTTCCCTACTGAGGTTAATCACTTCATTTAAATAAATTTCCATATTGTCATCATACCTTGCAGATATATGGGTAAGTATAAGTTCCTCAACCTTAGCAATGGTCCCAATATTTACAGCATTCTCTATTGTGGAATGCATTGTTTCAAGGGCATTTTCCTTTTTAGAACTATCAAAGGTAGCCTCATGAATCAATATATTACAATCCAAGGATTTTAAAAATTTTCCAAAATCTTTAAGGGGAAGTGTATCTCCACTATATCCTATGGAAATACCCCTTTTTGGGGGAAGAAGCACATCCACAGGATGAATCTCCCTTCCATCCTTTAATATTACGGAACGCCCCTCCTTTAATTTTTTTAAATCTGGCCCCACATTTATACCCAATTCAATGGCTCTTTTTATATCAAGTTGAGGTTTCTTTTTTTCCTTAAATACATAACCCAAAGTAGGTATTGAGTGTTCCATGGGATAACTGTAAATTTTATAACTTTCACTTTCCAATATGCAATGGGGTTTTTCAATGGGTATCTCATAAACATTAACTTGGAAGTTTATGGAGTGGTATCCCATATTTAACATAATCCTTATAATCTCCTCTGTTTCAGGGGGACCATATATATTTATAGGAGTTTTTCTTCCATTAAAGCCCATAGACTGCAAAAGACCAGGAATACCCAATATATGATCCCCATGGAGATGGGTTATAAATATATTATCTATTTTCATAGGGGATACATCAGTATATATCATCTGCCTCTGGGTTCCCTCTCCACAATCAAATAAAAATGTCTCTCCATTAAATTTAATGGCTATGGAGGTGGGATTCCTATTTTTTGCAGGTACTGCTGCACCAGTTCCTAAGAAGACTATTTTCATGACATCCCTGTATTTTTTTATTATTATATTATTAATTATTTTTAAGTTCCTCAATATATTTTTCTAAATCCTTATCCTCAATTTTTGTAATCCATTTTTTAACTTCCCTACACCATTCTTCCATGGTATCCACAATTATTGATTGGACCTCACTAAAGGGTATTGCCTCATAGTTATAAAAATACCCCCCTACTTTAAGATTAACCTGTTTTCTCTTTACAAGTCCCACATTAACTAAGTTTTGAAGGGATCTCTGCACTGTGCTCCTGTCCCTATTTAATAATTCTGCAATGGTATTTACCCTTGAAGTTCCCTCCTTTAACAGTGTTAAATATACTGCCACATCAAAGGGTTTTATGCCAAAGATACAACACATTATACTTTCTAAGGTAAATGTTGAACAGGGGGTTTTAAATATTAACTTACTCATAACATCACCAATACATAAATAAAAATTGAGTATATGGATTATGAAATAAATATAATTATTTAAAATATTCAAATTATCTAAAATATTATAAAATGTTATATAAATTTTAAAATTTATTAAATTTAATATTTTTTAGGAATTATAATAAATTACATCTAAATTTTAAAAATTGTAATTAAAATAATTATATATTTATTTATTATCGTATATTAATGTTTATAATAATTTAAAAATAAAAAAATTATGATAAGTAATATTTATAAAATATGTTATTTAATATAAAAAAATTAAATAAGGGGATACTTTATGAAAGTAAAGGATATTATGAATCCTGTGGTATACAAAATAGATGAGAATAAATCACTTGGAGATATATTAAAAGTTATGAAAAATGAAGGTATTAAAAGGGTTTTTATAGAAAATAGCAACAATAAAATTATAGGTGTTGTAAGTTATAGGGATTTGGTAGATTTACTAATGACCATGTCCATGTTGGAACTTTTAAACATTTCCAAAAATATTGGTAGTACTGCTAAAAAGGAGATATTAAAAATTAATCAAAATGAGGACATCATAGAAGGGGCTAAAATAATGGTTCATGGGGATGTATCTGCATTACTTGTTGTGGATGACAATAACAATCCTGTTGGAGTGTTATCTCAAACTGATTTACTACGCTCAATTATAAAGGAATCCAAGAATAAATAACCAAATAAATTATAGAGTATGAACAAAAAATAAAATAAAATTATATATGCCCTGTCCACATGAAAAATATTATAATTAACAAATGAAACTATTGTTAAAGTGGGAAAAAGCGTTATTACATTTATTCCCTGTAGAGTTGAGAATGAATTAACTCTAATGAAAGTTTATGCGACAAGAAAATTATTTAACTACGAGATCCTTTGTAAAGGAAGTATTAATGTATTGTAGGAATAAAGTAAAATTCCTTATAGATCACTTCATGGGTAGTTAGTGTTCTAAAAGGTCTTAATTTAAGGTTTGAGCATCAACCTTTGGGCAGAGAAGATTAATTGAATCAGTGTTTTCTTCTCTGAAGAGAGGTAAGGATCTTTTTCTGCTCTATTACTGCTAAGAATTCTGTTAGAAACTGGAATTTCTTTTGTAAGTTTTTTTCTGTACTATAATAACTGATGTGGTGTTTATGTTAAGTGGACAGGTCTTGTACTTCTCCCAATACTCTTAAATACTGTAGGATAATTTATTTATAGTTTATTTTTGTAAATTATTCTTAAAAAAGTTCTATTTCTTTAATGTTTTTATATAAAGTATTTAAAAAGATAATTTTATAATATTTTTTTATTTTTTAATTTATTTTAATTATTTTTTTAAATGTTTTTTTATTATAATAATTCTATAATAATTTTTATATTTTTCATTTGTATTTCTTTATCTTGATATATCTTATATTTTTTTTTATTTATTTTTATTTTCCCATATTTAGGTTATAGGTTTAGGAATATTTTTTTTGAGCATACTTTTATTTATTTAATTTAAATCCTTCATTATTGCATTTGGTAATTATTATGTCCCCATCAATACCATGGTTATCAAAGAATTCCTTGGAGGTTTCAATTACTCTTTTAAGATTTTCCTTATCACCACATATAGAGTAGATAGTGGGGCCAAAACTGGATAATCCACTATATCCTACCCTTTGTAATTCCCTTAAAAGGTCTTTAACTATTTCCCTTTGAAGATCCAATTCTATTTTTTTAAATCCTAAATACTGCAATTCATTAATGCCCTCTCCAAAGGGAACAATATCCCCTTCAACTATGGCAGGTAACATCTTCATAAGTATGATGTGGCATATTCTCTGGGTTTCATTTAGGGGTATTGGGCAGTATTTTTTAAAGATATTTACCTCCCTATCCCCATAAATATTCTCCCCCTTAGGTATAGTAAGTACAATATCCCAATTAAAATCATGCCTAAATATTAATNGGGGAGTTCTAACATTTTTTGACGCTGATGAGGGAGCAAATTTTTCTTTATCCTTTCCCTTTCCAAAGGTATGGCCTCCATCTATTATAAANCCTCCCTTTTCAAAGGAATATACTCCTATGCCTGAGGTTCCTCCCCTATCTGTGATATCTGAGAGGGTTTTAACATCTAAATTTCTATTGTATATTTTTGATATTAGCATTCCTGTGGAGAGGGCCATCTGAGTACCACTTCCTAAACCACTATGCAATGGAATTATATCCTTTACCCTAATATAGATACCATCCTCCCCAATATAATTTAAAACCCTTTTTGAGATATTTAATAATTTATTTTCTATGTTCTTAAGGGTATTTTCTAAGTTATTGCCTATTATTTTTTTATTTATATCAAATTCTATCTCAATCTCTGAACTTTCCCTACCTTCAATTAAAAAATTTGGATAATCCAATGAAATTCCCATGCCCCCATCTATTCTACCAATACTTCCATTTAAATCTATTAGTCCAATATGTATTCTTGAGNGGGATTTAAGTGTTAGTACCATAATAACACCAATGGTTTTATTTTTTATTTTTTTTATTAATTTGTTTTATTAATTATTTTTATTAAATTATTATAAATTATTATTAAATTTTTTATTTTTTTTATTATTTTTTTAAATTTTTAAGGATTACAATAGGGCCTCTATTAAATCTCCTCTAGTGACAATGCCAACTAATTTGCCATTTTCAATAACTGGCAATCTTTTAATATTGTTTTCTATCATTATCTTGGCAGCATCATTTATTGAGGTATTGGGAGGTATGCTAATTACATCCTTTGTCATAATATCCATTACCTTTATTTTAAGTGCCTTTTCTATATCCTCCTTAAATTCCTCCATTTTTNAAGTGGTTTTTAATGGAAGTTCAATTAGATCNAAAGGGGAAGGAAGTACCATATTTATGCCCCCAGAATGGGTAGTAAGGGTTTTTATTAT
>JAHEQB010000001.1 GCA_019561555.1 Methanothermococcus sp. SCGC AD-155-C09 | reverse complement strand
TTTAATTCTTCTTCTGATAAATGTTTTATAACCTTATAAATGCATTTTCCACTCATGTTATTACATTGTTATATTTATAACATAAATATTTTATGTGATCATTACTTAATATATTCATGTTATGATATAAAGTATAGTTTAGATAATTATGTGCTTGACTATAATATAAAAAATAAAAGATAATTAAAATTAAAAAGTAATTTAAATAATTAAAAATAATAAAATAAAATGAAAAAATACTTAAGGAGGAGTAAAAATCCTTTCATTACTTTCTTGTACTTCTAAGCACTGGAGGACAGGCAGGATCCTTTAACAGAACTATATTATAAAAATTTTATTCAGGCTAAGTTAGAGGGATTTAAAAAAATATTTCTCTTTATTGATACTATTATATTTTATTATTTTTATTATTTTTAATTTTTTAATAGTTATTATTTTTATAAAATCTTAAATGAAAAATAAGATTATTATTTTTTAAATTATTTTATTATCATTAAAATATTTTATTTTTATTTAATATTTTATTTTTTATCTTTTTTATTATTTTTATTGAACCTGCAGGTAATAATATAGATGGGATTTTTTGATATCATCATGTGGCCAGCATTTATTTTTTTTCCATAACTAATAACTACATTTATAACCTCTACACTGTATTTATCCACATTACTTAAATAATTTAATACCTTTGTGGTGTTTTCAATTACTATGGTATTTATTACCATAACTTCTATGTTTTTGGATAGGAGGATGTCCAATATTTTTTCTATGTTTTTAGTGCCACCAATAAAGGCTTTATTAAACTCTAAATTAGATATTATATCCTCTCCATTTCCCCTTATCAATTCATAGTTTTTAATATTAAATAACTCTAAATTTTTCTTAGTGGTGGTTATGGCATCTTTTCTATTATCGATGGCATATATAAATTTGCATCTTTTTGCTATTTCTACAGTCATACCTCCACTGCCACATCCAATATCCACAACAACATCCTTAGGCTTTAATTGTAATTTACCAACACTTATTGCCCTTATTTCTTCTTTTGTTATTGGAACTCCCTCCATTCTAAAAAAATCCTCATCTCTAATCATTTTCACACCTATTATATATACTGCAAAAATTATAAATAACCTTAGAACATATTAAGTAATTCCATAATTATATGTTATGATATTAAAATATAAAAAATAATATAACAATTATTTAATAACCAATAACAACAAATAACAATCAATAATAATTAAATAAAATATTAAAAAATAAAAATAAAAAAATATAGGTGGATTTATGGTTGATAATTTAACTGAATTACCAGGTGTTGGTCCCTCAACGGCAGATAAACTTATTGAGGCTGGATATACTGATTTTATGAAAATAGCAACTGCCACTATCGGAGAACTTACAGATATTGAAGGCATTAGTGAAAAGGCTGCAGCCAGGATGATAATGGGAGCAAGGGAATTATGTGATTTAGGATTTAAAAGTGGTGCAGACCTTTTGGATCAACGGAAAACTGTATGGAGATTATCCACAGGTAGTGATGAATTAGATAGGATACTAAATGGAGGATTAGAGAGTCAGTCCATTACTGAGTTTGCAGGTATATTTGGTAGTGGTAAAACTCAAGTTATGCACCAGGCCTGTGTAAATCTCCAGTGTGAAGATAAACTATTAATGAATGAGGGAGCATTAAATGAGGATGAACTAAAGGAACCAAAGGCAGTATATATTGATACTGAGGGCACCTTTAGACCAGAGAGGATTGTTCAGATGGCAGAATCTCTTGATATAGATGGCCAAAAAGTTCTTGATAATACCTTTGTGGCAAGGGCCTATAATTCAGATATGCAGATGTTATTTGCAGAGAAAATAGAGGAACTTATAAAATCAGGCAATAATATAAAACTTGTAATTGTGGATTCCCTAACAAGTACCTTTAGAAATGAATATACTGGAAGGGGAAAACTTGCTGAGAGACAGCAAAAACTTGGAAGGCATATGGCCCTATTGAATAAATTGGCTGATCTCCATAATTGCATAGTTCTTATAACCAATCAGGTTGCAGCAAGACCTGATGCATTTTTTGGAGCCGCTGAACAGGCCATTGGAGGCCATATTGTAGGACATGCTGCAACATTTAGGTTCTTTTTAAGAAAGGGAAAGGGAGATAAAAGAGTTGCCAAATTATATGATTCTCCATATCTTCCAGATTCTGAGGCTATATTCAGAATAACTGAAAAGGGCATTCATGATTAATAATTTATAAAAATAAATACCATATTCTAAAGAAACTCCAATAAAAAATAAAATAATAATTAAAAAATAATAATTATAAAAATTAAAAATAATTAAAAAATAATTAAAAATTAAAAAAAATTTAATTAAAATAACCTAAATCCTAAGATATAGGAAAAAATTAAATTTTTAAAGAAATAAAAGAAAATTAAATACTTAAAAAGTAGAAATCCCATAACTACTCTTCCTCCCTACACCCCTAAGCACTGGATGTACAGGGGAAACCCTTTAAGTATGTGATTTCGTGTCAATAATAGGTTTAAATTATTATGTGCTTGACTATAAAATAAAAATAAAAGATTTTAAAATATCAGGAAGGATTAAAAACATAAATAGTAAAAATACTATTATTCCCTTATACCTAAGCACTATGGAAAGGGGGGATTTCTTACAGGACTATCATTATAAACCTTAGTTTAAGGTATGGTAGAGATATATTTACAGTAAATATTCTTTTTATTAATATTTTATTTCCCATATTATTTTTATTATTAATTGTTTTTATTATATTATTTATTTTATTAATTATGGTTAGGAACATATTTCTTAAACCCATAATTATAATATAAAAAATTAAAAATAAATAAAATTAAAATAACCTAAATCCTAACATATAAGGGAAAAATTAAACATTTAGAAAAATAAAAGAAAGCAAATACATAAAAAATAGAAATCCCATAACCTACCTCCTTCCCCCTACACTCCTAAGCACTGGATGTGTAGGGAAACCCTTTAGTATGCGATCCTATATCCATAATAAGTTTAAATTATTATGTCCTTGACTATATTATTTTAAAATTTTATTTCAACTATAATTATGGGATATTATGCACTATTTTTCTGAAAAACCCAATTCATCATCTAATGAAAGATTAATTGAGGCTACATTGAGGAATAAAAAATTTATTTTTAAAACAGATAGTGGAATATTTTCCCCTAAGAAGGTAGATAAGGGTACAAAAATACTTATAGAAGCCCTGAAGTTAGATAAAAAGGACAATGTATTGGATGTTGGTTGTGGATATGGCGCCATTGGTATAGCCATTGCAGATGAGGTAAATTCTATAACAATGACAGATATAAATAGAAGGGCCTTGAAACTTGCAGAGGAAAACTTAAAAATAAATAATTTAAATAATAAAAATATATCAATTGTACAGGGAAATATCTACGAAGGAGTAAATGATAAAAAATATACTAAAATTATATCAAATCCTCCAATAAAAGCAGGAAAAGAAATAATTCATAAAATTATAAAGGATGGAAAGGAATTATTGCAAGACAATGGAAGTATTTGGGTAGTAATTCAAACTAAGCATGGAGCAAAATCCCTTACAAAGTATATGGAGGAGGTATTTAATAATGTGGAAATTATAACAATAAAGGGAGGTTATAGGGTTTTGATGTCTAAGAGGGAGGATTAAGGTTTTTTAATCTTAAAGTAGTATGAAGTGTTTTATTATTATATATATGTAAGAATCTAAATGGATAATTATCTTTTTCTTTTTATTGTAGGTGGATGGTATATCCTGTGTTGTTATTGATGATCATAAAATATATAAGATATGAAAATATAATATAATGAAAATAATATAGTAAAAAAAAATAATATAGATATTAAAGGTAGGAAGTGATAGTTATGAAAAAAGTACATACTGCACTATTCCTACTCACTCTATTTTTAGGTATTGTTTCTGTATATGGGGGTACAATATACGTTCCTGATGACTATAAAACAATTCAAGAGGCTATAGATGCTGCCAATCCAGGAAATGTAATATTTGTTAGGGATGGAGTTTACTATGAGAATTTAGTAATAGATAAGAGTATAACTTTGAGATCTGAGAATGGGCCAGAGAATTGTATTATTGATGGGAATAATTCTGGGGATGTAATAGTGATTAATGCGGATGGGGTTACTATTGAGGGGTTTACGGTTAGGGGCGATTATTGGCCAGATACAGGTATTAAAGTAAAGTCAAATAACAATACTATTAAAAATAATAATATATCGAATAACTGGCGTGGTATCGACTTGGATAAATCGAGTAATAACAGTATTACTAACAATAACATATCGGACAACTATTATGGTATCAACATGGATAAATCAAGTAATAACCGTATTACTAACAATGATATATTGGACAACCATTATAGTATCTACTTAGATGAATCGAGTAATAACAGCATTACTAACAATAACATATCAAAAAACAATGATGATAGTATCCGCTTATATAAATCGAACAATAATAGTATTGTTGACAACAATGTATCTAACAACAGGAATGGTATCGTCTTGCGTAGATCGAACAATAATACCATTATTGGTAATAATATATTAAATAATAATCAGTCTGGTATTTCCTTAGAATATTCAAGCAATAACGTCATTAATAGCAACACTTTCATTAATAACAGTATTTTTATAGAAGGATGGAAACTAGATCACTGGACTCATATCATAGAAAACAACATCGTCAACGGAAAACCACTTTACTACTTCAAGAACCAGAAAGGAGGTAATATCCCAGAAGATGCAGGTCAAGTATTTCTTGTAAATTGTAGTAATATGATAGTTAAAAATCTAAATATAAATAATACAGATGTTGGAATTGCTATTTCTTATTCATCCAATATTACTGTGAAAAACTGTGTAATATCAGACAATGATGATGGTATCTACTTTTATAAATCGAGTAATAACGTCATTAATAGCAACACTTTCATTAATAACAGTATTTTTATAGAAGGATGGAAACTAGATCACTGGACTCATATCATAGAAAACAACATCGTCAACGGAAAACCACTTTACTACTTCAAGAACCAGAAAGGAGGTAATATCCCAGAAGATGCAGGTCAAGTATTTCTTGTAAATTGTAGTAATATGATAGTTAAAAATCTAAATATAAATAATACAGATGTTGGAATTGCTATTTCTTATTCATCCAATATTACTGTGAAAAACTGTGTAATATCAGACAATGATGATGGTATCTGGTTGACGGATTCAAACAATAACATTATTATCAATAACAACATATCGAACAACAGGAATGGTATCTATTTAGATTATTCGAGTAGTAATAATATTACTAACAGTAACATATTTAATAACGATAATGGCATTAGGTTGACGGATTCAAACAATAACATTATTATCAATAACAACATATCGAACAACAGGAATGGTATCTATTTAGATTATTCGAGTAGTAATAATATCATTACTAACAACGATATATTTAACAATGAGGACGGTATCAATTTATGGTATTCTAGAGGTAATGATATTACTAACAATAACATATCGAACAACAGGAATGGTATCGAATTGGATAGATCAAACAATAATACTATTACCAACAATAAAATATCTAACAATCAGGATGGTATTTGTTTGTATGAATCAGTTAATAACACTATTACTGACAATAACATATCTAACAATTGGTGTGGTGTCCGCTTGTATGAATCAGTTAATAACACTATTACTGACAATAACATATCTAACAACTGGGATGGTATTAGCTTGCGGTATTCAAACAGTAACAGCATTACCAACAATAACATATCCAACAATGGGTATATTATACGTTTGGAATCTTCAAACAATAACAAAATCTACCTCAACAACTTCATAAATAACAGTGATAATGTCTACTCTTACAATTCGACAAACCTCTGGAACTCTGCAGAAAAAATAATCTATATCTGGAATCCAACAGAAATGGAAGGAAAAAGATACAATAATTATAACGGCACCCAATACACAAACTATCTTGGAAATTACTGGGATGATTATCAGGGTTTAGATGTAGATGGAGATGGAATTGGAGATACTTACTACCAGATAGACTCGCATAATATTGATTATTATCCGTTAATACAGCCACAGGAGAATTATATGATCCTCGCCCACACTCCTACTCCTACTCCCTCAGTCATCTACGTTCCCGATAATTATCCAACAATTCAGAAGGCTATAGATGCTGCAAAGGATGGAGATGTGATAGTTGTTAGGGATGGAATTTACTATGAGAATTTAGTTGTAAATAAAAGTATAACTTTGAGATCTGAGAATGGGCCGGAGAATTGTATTATTTATGGAAATAATTCCGAAGATGTGATAGTGATTGATACAGATGGGGTTACTATTGAAGGATTTACAATTAGGAATTCAGGTAATTATAGTAGTACCTGTATTAGAGTGAATTCGCATTACAATAATATTATTAGGAATAATAACATATTAAACAGTGAGATCGGTATTTACTTGTATTATTCGATCAATAATAGCATTATCGGTAATAATATATCTAACAATGAGTATGGTATCAACTTAAAATATTCGATTAATAATAGTATTATCGGTAATAATATATCTAACAATGAGTATGGTATCAACTTAAAATATTCGATTAATAATAGTATTATTAACAACTATATATCTAATGGTGATTATGGGATTAAAATAGAGGATTCAAGTAATAATATCATTGCTAACAATGATGTATCGAATAATAACGATAGTATTTACTTGAAATCTTCGAGTAATAATAATATTACCAACAATAACATATTGAACAACATATATGGTATTTGCTTGAAGGAAGGATCAAGCAATAACATAATTACTAACAATAAAATAGCATTAAACAGCAAGAATGGTATCCATTTATGGTGGTCAGGTAATAATATCATTACTAACAACGATATATCGAATAATGAAAATAGTATTTACTTATATGAATCAAAGAATAACAATATCGCTAACAACGATATAGGAAACAACGGAAATGGTATTTACTTATATGAATCAGGTAATAACATCATTAACGATAACACTTTTACCAATGATAGCATTATCATTCAAGGCTCAATTGAGAGCTGGATCCATACCATAGAGGACAACACCGTCAACGGAAAACCTCTCTACTACTTCAAGAACCAGAGAGGAGGCAATATTCCAAAAGATGCAGGTCAGGTAATTTTAGCAAACTGCACTGGGATGGTTGTAGAAGATCTTGAGATCAGTAATACAGATGTTGGTATTATACTAGGATTCTCATCACAGATTAAAATAAGAAATAACGTAATATCGAGCAATGGGAATGGTATGTACTTGTATGAATCAGGTTATAACAGCATCTTTGATAACAACGTATCGAACAATGGGAATGGTATATACTTGTATGAATCAGGTTATAACAGCATCTTTGATAACAACGTATCGAACAATAACAAAGGTATAAACTTCTATAAATCAAATAATAACAAAATCTACCTCAACAATTTCATAAGTAACCTTTATAATATCTATTTTACCTATTACTATTCAACAAACCTCTGGCACTCTCCAGATAAAATAACCTATATTTACAACGGCACTCAATACACAAACTACTTAGGGAACTACTGGAGTGATTACACTGGAAACGACACAGATAGAGATGGAATTGGAGACACCTCCTATCAGATAGACTCAAACAATATCGATTACTGCCCATTAATGCAACCATGGGAGAATTACGTAACTACCACACCCACTCCAACTCCAACACCACTTATACCTCAAATTAAACTATACTACAACAACGCTATAAACTTTGGAGAAGAAGCAGAAATAAAAATTAATGTTCATTCAGATTCAAAACCGATCAAAGCTAAAATAATCCTTAATATTAATGGCAAGAAAGTTGCAGAAAAATATTCACAGGAATACACTTACAAATTCAAGCCAGATAAAATAAAAGAGTATATAATTGAAGTTATTGTAGAGAAGGATGGAATTAAGAAAAAAAAGATTGGTAAAATTACTGTTATAGGCAAAATTTCTGAATTTTTAAACGAGGCTGAATCATTGAAGGATAAGGCACATGGTGAAATAGATCAGGCAATTTCAATCACCTCTGAAAAGGCTGTAGATATTGCTTATTCACACGGTGTAGATAAGGCAACTGGTAAAATAATGGAAGTTTTAAAACCAGTCACAGAGTTTGCTGGAGAGTTAGTGTCAGAAAATTATAGAGGCAATCTTGGATGGTTTGCATATTACTTAGGTGAAATGTATGAAGAAGTGTTATCAAAGGCTTTGAATGAAGACGTTGGTATCGTAACTTCTATGGGTTTTTCAAATGTACGGGATTATGCAGAATATATGTTCGGTAAAAAGGTCCTCGAGCCTATCTCAGACGTTAAAAACAAAAAGAATACGATAGAAGAAAATACGGAAGAACTTAAAGAGAATATACTAAAAAACCAGGAGAGAATTCTAAGCAGTCGTAGTAAAGCGAGAATGTTATTCTTTGTTTATTCAAAACCTATAGAACGAGTTGTTGAAGATAAATCTCTCGGAAATGTCACAATACCTCTTTTTGGTAAACGTTATCTACGGAGCTTAGAAGGTATTGCGAAATCTTATGATTTCATTAGCGATATAAAAACAGGTATAACAGTAATTTCAATAATAATAGCTGTTATAATTGTTGTAGGGTCATTAATAATTGCTGCGAAGTCTACAGCTATGTCTTTTGGTGCTTTACTTCCAATGATCGTTTCTAATATTGGGACATTATTTAAAATAGCCGGTAAATTATCTAAGGGTGCAGAGATCCTCCTTGCAACTACAGCTATCACATTAATACTCTCCACTCCAACTGTAGTAGAATTTGTAGAAGACGAACATGAAAATGCTGTAGATAGCATTATAGAGGCCATAAAAGGTAGTGGCACTTCAAGTATATCCTTTGTAAGAGCATCTAACACCTACATCTTAAAACCAACCTACATAAGGTCAAGTGGATATACGGTAGTCGTTTCACCAGATGGAAAGATACTGAAGGTAATGAAAGGTAATGGTTACTATATGCCAAGATATGCAGGTAAATACAAGGTCTTCTCAATGTCACACAAGAATAAACTTTTTGACGTTGTCAAATCTACAACGTTTAATGCTAAGAAGCCTAATGTCACCCTTTCATATAACTATACTTTAATCGGTAAGAATCTAACAGTTAATACTGAAGTCCATAACTTCGAGAATTTAGCAATTGAAAATATGTATCTATTCTTAACAGTGGAAAACAGTAGTGGAAGTATTGTCTATGCTGATATGAGATCCTTCACTCTACAAGATAATATTCAGGAAAAATTTAATGTAGGTTTCAATGAAACAGATGTTTACACCGTAACAGCAACCCTAGCAATAATGGGAATATATGAAGTTGCTGAAAACAACTTCTTAATAAACGTAGGTAATGTAAGTATACTTGATGCTGTAGTTGAAGTAGAGGCACAGGAGATTTATTCGCCACTGAAAAATGTAACATTAAACCTTACATTAAAATCATCGATGCCAACAGACTTAGAAATCGTAATACCTAAACTTAACTATTCCCTCAATACCACAGTTGAAAACCATACCAGTTGTGAATTGGTACTTCCAAAGTTAACTCCTGATAGATACCAACTGGCAATTATGGCGGTTAAAGATGGTAAAATCTTAGATGCAGATATTGTAGAATTTACAGTTGAGGCCATTGACATAGCATTTCTAATATTTGATAAACCTAAACTCTATTGGTCCTCTGGTGAAAACATTACTTTCAATTTAACACTAACAAACTTTGAGGATAAGCCAGTAGATGCAAATGTAAGTGTAAGTATTCTTGGTCCATATACTAACAACACATCTGCTGCTTTAAAAGTTGGAAATCATTACCAAGTATCATTTGCACTACCTGAAAATGGAACCTACATTGCAAAAGCCTATGCAACAAAGGAAGGATACGCTATAAAAAATGATGAGATTGTGTTTATTGTAGGTAATATGAGCAGACTTCAAATGGTTGTGAATGAAAGTGATATTGGTATTTATGTGAGAGTCTTTGCTAACGGCATGCTTACACCTTGCAATCTAAAGGTAATAAGTGGAAACGATACGTTCAACACATACATTAATGGGAGAATATTACTCAATAAAACCTTATCGAACTATACAATCATTGCTGACAAAATGTTCTATGAACCAGGAGTTTATGTCAAAAATCTTAATCCAGTAGCCATTTTCAACTTTAATCCAACTAAGCCAGTTGTTGGAGAAAGTGTGATCTTTAATGCATCATTGAGTTACGATCCAGATGGAAAGATTGTAAAATCTCTTTGGGACTTTGGCGATGGAAACTGGACAGAAGGAGAAGTTGTCAATCACTCCTATAGTAAGCCAGGGAATTATACAGTTACATTAACTGTAGTTGACAATGGAGGTGTGAAGAATTCCACTTCAAAGACTATCACAGTAGTGGATACAGTATCAGAAAATGAATCATCAAAGTCCATATTACAGCCAAACCTAAAAGTAAAAAATATTACCACAAACACTCCAATATACAGTGGAAACCAGAGTGAGATAAACCTAACAATAACCAACAACGGTACTGAAAACATAACCACTTCATTCCCAGTGGAAATAACAATTAGAAATGCCTCAGGAACTGTGGTATATAATCATACAGAAAATATAAACGGATTAAATGCAGGAGAAAATACAACACTAACCTTCAACTGGACTCCTAACAACACTGGAAACTATACTATCAAAGCATTTGTAGATTCAAACAACACTATAAATGAATCAGATGAAAATGACAATAAATACAACATAAATATCTTAGTTAATGAATCATCAGTAGGTGGAACATCATCAGAAGATGATACACCCTCAGGATCAGGAGATGGCACATTCTCAGGAGGTGAAGTACCCTCAAGAGGTGGCAGATCCTTAATATCAAGAGATTCCTACCCAGATGTAACCCCAGATATTAAATCAGAGAAAATAAAAGAAATAGTACACAAGGTAAAACTCATAGTAGGTTCAGAGATAGATAAGGATCTCTCAGCAAAGGACTTAAAAACAACATTAGACTTAATAAACACACCCATCGAGATAAATGAAGACTGTATCCTCATAGGAGGCCTTGTAGCAAATCCAACAGTGAAAAAATATCTCTGGACCTTCCCAATTAAGGTAACCAATGAATACCCAGGAAAACATAAGGGAGTAATCCAGAAACAGATAATCAACGGCCACACAGTCATCCTCTTAGCAGGTTCTGATAGATGGGGTACCAAGGCTGCCGTGGAGTACTTCAAAACCTTGGAGGATCTCCCAGATGAACCTATATTTGTAGAGTGGAAGGATGGAGTTGCCGTTAAGATAGAGAGGCCTTAATAATATCTCCCCCTTCACCTTTAGATTAATTCTATTAAGATCTTGAACGAATATATACTAAATTTCATAATGATCTAAGATAAGGATTTAAGTATTTCTCTTTATTATATTTGTTCTTTTTTATTAATATCTTTTTATACCATTTAAAATTTATAATTTTTTAATTATAGTCAAGAACATAATTTCCTAAACCTATAATCTATAATATTAAAAAATAAAAATAAAAAAATAATTTTAAAAAAATTAAAAAAATAATAAAATAAAAATGAATTTTAAAATATCTAAGAAATAATAAAAATACAAAGTAAAAAATCCTATATATTCCTTAATACTCTATTACTGAGAATTAGGGAACTTTTTAAAAGAATATGTTATGAAAAAGTTATAACTAAGGAAGTTAAGTACTTTTTATTAATATCTTTATTATTAAAATATTTTATTTATATATACTACAAGTTTAAGATGTTATGGGCTTGACTATAATTTTTTATTAATTTGATATGCTCTTCTAATATCATATTATTTTTTTGAATATTAATAAAAAATAAAAAAAATTGAATAAATTATAATTACAGAACACCTTAAAACCCTTTATGTCCCAATAATCACAGGTTCCGACAAATCCTTTATTATTCTAATAACAGAATAGGCCGCTAATGCAGAAGTTTTTGGATTATCCTTACAGGGATTGTTATCAACAATGGTTGATATACTACCAGTGGAGCCTTTAACAATTACCCTATGTCTATTGGAGGATATAGAGGGATCTGCTATTATTTTAACCTTTATGGGAAAGCCTGAGGCTAAGGAAAGAACTATTGCTACATTTATATTCTGAGGAAATTTTTCAATGGCCTCAAGGGCACTTCCTTCAAAAATCGTTATTGGCTCTGAAAGGGAGGTTATATCTATGCCCTCTTTTTCCAAGGATTCCCTTAATCCATAAACAGGTTTTATAGTTTCTAAGACTACCTCATATATTTTCCCCAATGAGGCAGATTTAATGGCATCAATCCCTGCAATGGCTCCTGAGGGAATATATATTTTTTTATTATGTTCTTTTGCAAGATTGTATAATTTCAAATATAATTCCTTATTGGCAAAGGCTCCAACACTCATTATTATTATGTCCTTTTTGTTTTTGAGGGATTTTGTTGCAACCTCATCAACGGCCCCAATTGATGCACATTCTATAACAATATCTATGTCCCTACTTACTAACTCATCTATGGAAGTACATACTTGAGCATTTACTAACCTTCCAAGTTTTTCTGCCTTATGGATATTTTTATCATAGACTGCCCCTACTATTGGGTTGATCTTTCCGTTTATTATGGCCCTAATTATTAGTGTGGCAATGGTTCCACATCCAACTAAACCTATTTTTAGCATTTACATCCCCTTTTTTTCTTTTAATATAAATAATAAAATAAATATTATAAAAATTAAAAAAATTGTATAAAAAATATTTAAATATTTTTAAAAATAATTGCAATTAAGGACAAACATTAACTTATAATCTAAATATACTTAAAAAATAAAAAGAGGATAAAATATTAATAAATAATAAAAGAAATACTATAAATCCCTATCTTAGGTTAATATCTACTTTCATTATACCATCCTGTCAAGGATACTACCTTGTTCTCCCAGTGCTTAGGAGCATAGGGAGAATAATAAAGGGATTTCTACTTTTTTTATTTTTTGTTTCTTTTTAAGTATTTTGAAATCTTATTATTTTCTATAATTTTAGATTTCTACTTTTTATTATTTGCTCTTTCTTAAATATTTTATACCTTAGATTTTTCTATTTTATTTTTTATATTATTATTTTTTTTATAGGATCTTTAATGGGAATTGGACTTTTTATTTAGTATAAATATTTTTTTGAAATTATATTAATAAATTTAAAAAAATAAATTGAATATTTTTATTATTATACATTTATTTTGCAGGTAGTTTTACTAAAACTATATTTCCTATGGATTCAACAGTCCTATAGGGCAATACTACTTTTTTATATGGGTCAGATACCTTATCCTTTAAACATCCCTTGTGGGCATCAGTTATTACGATACCACTTATTGCAGATTTTTCTGTATCTACTATTGCATCATACATCTCTCCAACATAATAACCCTTTGTAGTATATATTTTTTTGTTTAGCACTTCACTGATTTTTATGGCCATAATATAACCTCCCTTTAGTTATTATTATAATTATAACTTTATAAAAAACTATTTTAAAATATTATTATATAAATATATATTTAATTCTTATTATTAATATATATACTTTTAGTAATATATTTTCTAATCTTAGTTATAAATTTATATCCTCTAAACTTATTTTTTTGGCATTGAATAATTCCTTTGCCCTTTTGTATATTAATTTATCTCCTTTATTGTTTTCATCTACAATAACTATTATTTCAGAGGGTTTTAATTTATCTATTAACCTATTTATCTCCTTTATTGTTATTTCACATTTTTTAGATATTCCCTTAAGGGTTTTTTCAGGAATATTGGGTCTTATTATTTTCATATCCTCTGGGTTTAAAACTCCCTCTGTGGATATTATATTTATATTGGGCATTTTACCTTTTAAATTTTTTAATAGTTTTTTATTACTTACTATGTATAGTGCCCTCTCATCCAATGGTGGAGATTCTTGAAATTTAAATCCAAATTCCTTTAATACATTATCCAAATGTTTTTTAGATTTAAATATTAATTTACAAAACTCCTCGGCTTCTTCCTTATTTAGGTTGTGCATGGGAGCCTTTTTATAGAGAAAGTCATCAGCCTCTATAAGAATATATATTGCATTTTTAAATTCTTCAATGTTTATTTTACCTGGTTTTGCCTCTTTGTAGTTTAATGGGCTTTTATGTTCCATAGCATTATAAGTTAGGTTATTGCCTAATTTAGACTCAAGTTTATTTAATTCAGATATTGTAGATATAGCCCTTTTTATAAGATTTTTTGAATCCTCTATTCTGTTCATCCTATCCCTAATTATTTTTAAATCTAATTTTTATTATGTTAATTTATAATAACTCCTGTTAAAGTATTCTGCCTGCCTCCCAGTGTTTAAGAGTATTTAAAGAGGGTAATTATTGAATTTCTAATCTTTATGTTTTTATTCCCCTTTTTAGGTTTTTAAAATCTTAAATTTTACTTTTTATGTTAATTATTGAGTTTTTATTTTTTTATTATTTTTTTAGGTATTTTTAAAATCTAGATTATATTTTATTTTAAATATTTTTTATTTTTATCTTAATTAATCCTTTATTTTTTATTTTTTATTATTATTTTATTTTTTATTCATTTCCCTTCCATTTTCTCTTTTTCCATCCTCTCCAATTCCTCTACCAATAGTGTAATAAATACCCCCACATCAGTAACCACTCCAATGGCCTGAGAGGTTCCCCTATCCATCAATTTTGTTACAGTATCTGAATTAATATCAACACATACTGTTTTAATGTAGGAAGGCATTAAATTTCCAGTGGCTATGGAATGAAGTAAGGTAGCCATCATTAAAACCATTTTTTTGTCCAATATTAATTCCCTCATTCTATCCTGGGCCTCTATAACATTGGGTATAACCTCAGGAAGGGGCCCATCATCCCTTATACTCCCTGCAAGTACATAGGGAACATTATTTTTTATACATTCATACATAATGCCCCTTTTAATAATCCCCTGTTCAACAGCCTCTTTAATACTTCCTGCCTTCATAATGGTATTTATGGCATATATGTGGTGTTTATGTCCCCCTAATATAGGTTTCCCTGTTTTTATATCCACTCCTAATGAGGTACCATAGAGAACACTTTCTATATCATGGGTTGCAAGGGCATTTCCTGCAAGAAGTCCCTGGATATATCCCATCCTAATTAACTTTGCAAGTGCTGGAGCCCCCCCAGTGTGGATCAGTGCCGGTCCTGCCACTAAGGCTATACCTCCCTTTCCCGTTTCCCTATATTCTTCCCTTATTTGGTACATTTCCTTTGCTATTTTTTTAATAATAGCCTCCTTTGGTTTTTCAGCAGATACCTCTGAGTTCATAAATTCAAATAATTCTCCCTTTTCTCTGGGCCTTTCTGGAGGCATTACCCTTATACCCTTATGGCCTACAACTATTAGATCTCCCTTTTTAATCTCCCTTATAACCTTGGTCTCGGCTCTCATTTCATTGGGATATACCACAATAACCCCATCCATTTTTGGTTTCTCTACCTCTATCCACTGGCCTTTATATTTTATATAGGTTGGATGGTTTGTTGTTGAATAGAATCCATCTGGCAGTACCTTGTCCTTTTCAGTCATTTTTATTTCAACATCCTCAATTTCTGGAATTTCTGCCCCAATATTTTGTAATTCCTCTAAGATTCTATCAAGATGCTCCTGATCCCTACCTATTACAAGCATTTTTGCATAGGAGATATCAGTTTTTCTTTTACCTATGTTAAATTCCAATACTTTATAATCCCCTTCAAGTTCCAATATTGTATCAAATGCCTTTGGAAGTATTAGGTTATCAATTATATGGCCCTTTAATTCAATTTCCCTGGCAAACATT